>JANMJN010001128.1:0-7209 GCA_031371355.1 Saprospiraceae bacterium | reverse complement strand
AGTAAGGTTCCTCAACCCGAAGTGGATGAACTTGCAAAGCAAGTGAATAAAAATTGGTGGGAACGTAATAAACATCGTTTTGAAGAGTAATGAAAATAATAGTTGATACCAATATCGTATTCAGTGCTATCCTCAACACTTCGGGTAAAATAGGTGATTTGCTGTTCAATTCTGGTGAAATCTTTCAGTTCTATACGCCCAGTTTTTTGCGAATGGAAATAACTCGGAATTATCCCAAGTTGCAAGAAATGTCTGATTTTGATGAAATCCTATTGAACGAGACAGTTTTTTACGTTTATGATGCCATCAAATTTATTTCTGATGAGCAAATTCCTTTTAATATTTGGCATAAATGTATTCCACTCGTCCGTGACGTGGACATGGATGATATTGCTTTCCTTGCATTGAACGAATATCTAAATGGTAAACTTTGGACTGGTGATAAACCTCTTTATAGAGGATTAAAGGCAAAAGGCTATGAAGAAATAGTCTCTACCGATGAGTTATTGAAAATTCGTGATGAATATACAATATTATAAAAAAAATATCTCAATATTTAAGTATGTTGTATATTTACAATTCGTTGCTACCTCTCAAAAACCGCATCTTCGACTGAAACCCAAACCCAATAACACTCGCTTGTGTCTTCGCTGTTTCAGCGACATTTCCAATAAATAAGTCATCAACCGTAGTATGAAACGTCGAAATCCAACGTTCAAAATGCCTTTCATCAATCGCCAAACGGCGATGAGCATCAAAGACATTGCCACCGAACCCCTCAGTATTGAGCAGGATAAATGACCAAAACGCTATCATGCGTGGGAAATGATGCTCGAAATCTATGCCTTCAAAAAAAGGAGACATAAACGGATCGTCGAGTAAACGACTATAAAATGTTCTGACAAGCAACTCTACATCTGCTTGATTTTCAATGTCTTTAGCCATGTTTGGTATTCGTTAATTCGGATATTCGGTATTTGTTAATTCGGGTATTCGGTATTCGGATACTCGGTATTCGGTATTCGGATACTCGGTATTCGTTAATCCGAATATCCGAATATCCGAATATCCGAATATCCGAATACCGAATATCTAATCACCCAACAAGTACTTGGTAAGTGTCGGGAATTGTTTTTTCAAATAAGACACGTTTGCCTTCTTTTAGGGTCTCTTGGATTTCAGGTGTTGGGTGTCGAGCGGTAAATAAATCACATTTTGGATGTTCTTCGACCTCAAATTTTTCTCTCAAATCACGCATGAGCAAACGCTCGCGGTCGGGTGCATGAGTCATGCTGATATAAAAATAAGCACCTGAATTTTGCATGAGATTGACGAAAATATGATATTTTGTAAAAATATCAAACAAATCACGGATGTGCGATTCAACTAAAAATGTAAAATCTCTATTGGATATTTTTAGAAATACTTGATGTCTTTCAGCCATCAAAATCGGTGGATACTGAGGGGGAGCATCTGCCGAAATAATGGTTCCGCCAGCATCATGGTCAAGAAATGAACGGACGTTTAGCGGTATATTTTTCGCCATCAAAGGCTGGATTGTGCGTGGATGTACGACCGTTGCCCCGTAATAAGTCATTTCAACGGCTTCCTCATAACTGATTTGATCGAGTTTGACAACATCCTTGAACACACGCGGGTCGCCTGAGAGCACGCCTGATACGTCTTTCCAAATATACATGCCTGCTGCACCTAAACAATGACTGAAAATGGCAGCCGAATAATCAGAGCCTTCGCGCCCCAATGTCGTCGTATTATTGTCTTTAGTTGAGCCTATAAACCCTTGTGTGATAACGAATTTCGACCCCTCAGTAAAAAGCGGTTTTATGATATTTTTAGCGTTTATGGCTGTTGTATGCCAATCAACAACTGATTCACGCCATGTTTCGTCTGTTTTTAAAATATCTCGGGCATCAAGCCAAGTTGTATTGAGACCGATTTTATTCAAGTAAGCTGCAACGATTTTTGAAGATAACAATTCGCCGACAGACACTATTTGGTCATAGATATAATCGTATGGGTCGTGGGGGGCGTCTTCCAAAATCCACTCAATTTCAACGATAGTATCGTTCACTTGGGCATAAACATCGTCATCGGCATTAAATAATTCTGCCATGATAGCCTCATGTTTTTCACGAATTCCTTGCAAAATATTGTGTGCTTTTCCATCGTGCTCAAAATAAGAGGCAACAATTTCTTCTAAGGCATTAGTGGTTTTGCCCATAGCAGATACGACAATTAGAATATTTTCAGAACTGAATTTTTTAAGGATGTCTGCCACATTTTTGATGTTATCCACATCACGCAACGATGCACCGCCGAATTTAAAGACTTTAATAGGTTGATTCATAATAAAGCAATATTGTTTGATAATAAATTGGGCGCAAATATAATGAAATGGCGAATGATGAATGGTGAATGGTGAATAAAAAAATGCCGTACTCGGTTTATTCAAGTACGGCATTTTTTATGTACCATTAAATTATTCACCATTAAACTATGGTTTTCCTCGTATAGACAAAAACTCACGTTTAAGTTTTTTGGCATCTTCATCAGAAAGGAACGGAATATTATTGAGACGTGTCAAAAGCTGGTCGCTTACATTTTTGAAGTTTTCACGGTCAGCAGTTGAAAATGTCGAAACTTGTGGTAATCGCTCATTTAGGTGGTTGACCTGTGAGCCATTTTTCCAAAAACGGAAACAAACGTGTGGACCAGTAGCCAAACCTGTTTGTCCGACGTAACCAATGACTTCGCCTTGTTTAACCCTTGTACCAGATGAAATGCCTTTTGCAAAACGGCACATGTGTAAATATTGCGTTTCGTAAGGCTTCATATGTCGAATTTTGACATAGTTACCATTTCCGCCGCCACGAGTTGCTTCAGTCACAACACCATCGGCAACGGACAAAATGGGTGTACCTTCTGGAGCGGCATAATCGGTACCATAATGAGGGCGATTGAAGCCTAAAATTGGATGAAAACGGTTTTTGCTATAATGCGAAGTGATGCGGCTATACTTTAAAGGTGATTTCAAAAACCCATCGCGCATCGGTAAACCGCTTTTTTCGTACCAACCTTTTTCATGACCATTGTCGTAATAAATAGCCAGAACTGGTTTTTCAGCATCATGTTCCTTGATTGAAACGGCTTTCAGGGTTTTTACGCCAACTGATTGACCTTCAACGAGTTCTTCTTCCCAAATCAGTTTATATTCATCGCCATCGTTGAATTTGCGCAGGTCAAATTTATATTTCAAAGCATCTTCAACTTCATCAGCTAAAGCATAGCTCAAACCTTGATCAACCATCGTTTCCCACAAAGAACTTTTAACTTTACCTGCAATTTCAAATTCACGAGTTGTAACAGCACGTTTAACCTCTTTGATGGAAACATTTTTGAAATCAACAATGACATAACGCTTGGCATCGGGTTCATAGATAAAATAATCGTATCCCGTACGTGGATCGCGGCTTAGAACCGTAAAAGGTTTGCCATCTTGTATTTTTTCAAAATCATAATAAGGTTTAGCGACACGCGAAAGACTATCCGCTTGCCGAGCCGTCAAACCCCTCTTTGTCAACATGACTGAAAAAACATCCTCATGCTGTATTTTGTCTTCAATAACATTGAACGTATCCAATGCAAAGCCATATTTAACTGTTGGAGAAACAACAGAAAATGCGCTCAATTTTGGTACTACGTTACTGTTTTTAGTGACAAAAGAAGTGAGATTAGTCGCTTCTGTGAGGAAAAGTGCAGCAGTGCCAATGGCAGTAGCGGCGGTGAGTCTAACGATATTTTGTGGTTTCAGAAAATTGGTAAAAAGATTTTTTGAAATAACCTGAACCTCATGATTCGTAATTTTATTTTTCATTTTTTACTAACGATTGTCAAAAAAAAGTGTGTCCTAAGAAATATTTTTAGCTGATTTTTCGGCTCCATGCGACAATATGTTGTGTTCTGACGCAATGATAGAAAAAAATCTCACGGATTGATATAACAAAAATGTTAAAATTTTTAAGAACCTAAAGAAAAAGCATTGTTTTTATACAAATATAATGTTGGTAAAATATTAGTTGGTTAAATTGATAAAAACTATTAATTAGTTCTGCTAAACGAATAGATAATCATCCTTATTGTATAAGTCGTTTTTTGAAACTAATCCAAAGCTCGGTACCAACCCTTGGTTTTATTGAGTTTCTACATTCGTTAAGGGAAAGAATATCGAAATAAGGTTCAAAATATGAACGATATTCTTCACTCGTTCCACCAAAAGGCGGTCCTTGGAATGTGAAATTTTGATTGAACATTACGCCACAAATAGACCCCTCAGTATCCAATAGTTCAAAACATTTTTGAGCATATTTTGGGCGCAGAGATGGGTCAATAGCGCAGAAAAAGGTTTGTTCGATAATCATGTCAAAAGTGCCTTTTAGGTCAAAAAAATCACCTACCACCCATTGACCTTCTTTTATTTCTGGTAACTTTTTTTTCAACTTTTCAATGGCTTCTTCTGCCCAATCGCATACTGTTATATTATAAAAACCATTCCGATAAAAATAGAGGGCTTCATGCCCACTTCCTGCGCCCGGTATCAAGATGCGCAGGTCTCTGTCTGTATTTTTTTCAACGAGATAATCAACAAATTCACGAATAGGTGTCGTGGCTTCGCCTGCATCCCAACCTGTTGCGCCCGTTTGCCAACGGTTTTTCCAATAGTTTTTATCGAGCATATTGTCGGATTAGAGAATACTTCAAAATTAAGGCTTCAAATTCCATGATGTAACTGATTGATTCACAGTATTTGAGGCAAAGGTAATAAAAAATGACCCTGCAGTAAAATTCAAACACCAAAACAGGGTATCTGTGCATCTACTTGTTTATCTTCATTTTTTTAAAAATCATAAAATATGTTTAAAATGAAAAGAATAATCTCTTCGATGCACCCCTCAGTATGGATACTTACCTCTGCCTTTTTACTCATTGTATCCTGTAAGCAAGCCAGCAATTTTGAAGGTAGTGATGGCTTTGGAATAAAATTGCAAGAAGTACAACAATCAAAAGAATCTTCACCGCCGCCGCCACCGACGACTGAAAGCGATGCTCTGCAAAGAAGCGACGTTTCAAAAAACGATAAATTAGAAAATGGTGACGAGCCACAAGGACCTCAAAAAGGAGAGATAAACGAGCGAAAAATCATTAAAACGGGTGATGTCCGCTTTAAAACCAAGGATTTAGATAAAACACGACAAACCATAATCAGTTCGGTCAACGCGCTTAAGGGTTACGTCAATGAAGAAAGCCAAACGGTTAACGGAAATGATTTGGAGATGCACTTGACCGTGCGTGTACCTGCGCAATATTTCGATTCATTGATGACGATTATCAGTTCAAATGCAGAATATTTTGATTCAAAAAATATTCATACACAGGATGTTACAGAAGAGTTTATTGACGTAACGACACGTATCAAAAACAAAAAGTCTCTTGAAAGTCAGTACCTCACCATATTGAAACAAGCCAAAAGTATTAAAGAAATTATGGAAGTTAGGCGTGAATTGACCACCGTCCGTGAAGAAATCGAATCTGCAGAAGGGCGTTTGCGCTACCTATCCAGTCAGGTGTCATACAGCACTTTAACGCTTGTTTTTTATAAGGAAATATTGGGCAGAAGCGGTTCTCCACGCGGCTTTTGGACACGTATAGGCGATGGTTTAGTCACCGGTTGGCAGACTTTGTTGGATATCGTCATTGTCTTTGTTTCTACTTTGCCCATTTTATTGATGTTAGGCGGCTTATTTTGGGTTTTTCGCCGCATTTGGATTAGAATGAAAAAAGGAAAAGAGACCCCTCAGTAAAAAGGGCAATTTGCAAGGAGCAAAAGGCAATAGAAGGATTAAATTTTAAAATTATTCAATCCTATTTCTTCACATTTTAAACTTGATATATCATGGCTGAATTTCAAACCAACGCCAAATCCCCACATGTTGACATGACACCAATGGTGGATTTAGGTTTTTTACTCATCACTTTTTTTATGTTGGCAACTTCGTTTTCAAAGCCTAAAATCATCAAAATGATAGAGCCTTCTGATGGACAAGGGGTTTACACAAAACTGAATTGCAACCGTGCTTTAACCTTAATCCTTGACGAGACGAATTATGTCAAATACTATACGTGCCCGTCAGTTGAACAAGGTAGGCCAGATAGCGTTGACTTCTCAAGGAGTGGTTTGCGGGCACTCATTTTGAATCGTCAAGCAGCCGCAAAAATGTATTTCAACAATCAAAAACCGCTTATCGTTTTGCTGAAAGCAACTGAAAAAGCACATTACAAGCACTTGATTGATGCCATTGACGAATTGAGCATTACCGATGCCGTTTTTACTTTGGCAAGGATGGAAAGCCTTGATTCGACGTATTTAGGTATGAAAAATTGATTTTTATTTCAAAAAATGTGGTTTCCCACACACCAAAAAACCCCTCACTAACATCTTATTGTTTAACGGCGCGTCGTAGGTTTTAAACGATTATTTCTCTCACTTTTCAAAATTCCCGTTTCATGGAAAATTATTTGGAACGCGACTTGGACGATATTTTGTTCGAGCATCGCAACAGAGCCTATGGCGCATATGCCCTGCGTAAAGCTTATGCAAGACGCATTAAAAAAGCCTCATTCTGGGGTTTAGCTTTCTTCCTTTTCCTTGTCAGCAGCCCATTAATTGCTGTTAAAATGACACCGAAAAAGCTGTTTATGAACAATGAAGAGGTACATATCATGCCGCCACCGAAACAAGAAATTAAAAAACCTGTTGTGCCTCTGCCGCCGACACCGCCACCACCAGTGAAAAAAATAGCGATGTTGCGGTTTTCAATACCAAGAGTAACGCTTGAAACAGAAAAAGAGCCACCACTCATCGTACCACCTTCGGATTCGTCAATACAGATTGGCAACAAAAACGTCGATGGGGAAAAAACAACAGCTTATATACCCCCCTCAGTACCAACGGTCTCTTTGCCGCCACCGCCTGAAAAAGACGAGAAAAAAGGCGTTGATGACGACCCTAAATTTATCGTAGTCGAGCAACAACCAGAGTTTAAAGACGGTCTCAAATCCTTATATCGGTGTTTGTCGGAGAATATAAAGTATCCTGCGGTAGCACGTGATAGCTGCATAGAAGGAACGGTT
>JANMJN010001209.1:0-3702 GCA_031371355.1 Saprospiraceae bacterium | reverse complement strand
ATGCTTTAAATCTGTTTTTGGGATGGCCTCTCGCGAATTTTAGTCCGAGGGGCTTTTTTTATGTCCTTACAGGATGACAAAAAATTTATGTAATTTGTGAAATTAGTGTCATTACTTTTCCATTTTACATTCGTTAATTATCATTTTACATTCTTAAAACACAAAAAGCCGACCCCTCAGTAAAAGGTCAGCTTCCTAATAAAATTTAAAAAAAATCAGTGAAAATCAATCAATTCAGCTCAATCAATGGTCTCCTAAAAAAATCATACCTCAAAATTAAAACCCCGTTTCAAATAATCCTGATATTTCTCTTCATCAAAACGATACAACTGCGCGGGACGATGAGCGACCCCCCTCAGTATAGACCCCTCTTTGAGGATATTCATTTTTAAAATCTTTGTCCTAAAATTCCTTTTGTTCAGTTCCTTTCCCAAAATCCGTTCATAAAGTTTTTGCAATTGTGTCAATGTAAAATATTGCGGCAATAATTCAAAACCGATAGGTTGGTAGCGTACTTTGCTACGTAATCGTTGAACCGCCATATCCATTATTTCAGCATGGTCAAAAGCCAGGGGCGGTAAGGCACTAATAGGAAACCAGCGTACATCTTGAGCATCAGAATCGGCACCAATTTTATGCTGTACTAAATTAATCAATGCAAAATAAACAACCGTCACAACACGACCACGTGGGTCACGATTGGGCGTTCCAATCGTATAAAGTTGTTCGATAAACACATCTGAAATGCCTGTTTCTTCTCTCAATTCTCTTAAAGCAGCCTCAACTAAAGGCTCGTCCATGTCCACAAATCCACCTGGTAATGCCCAAGTTCCTTTGTAAGGGTCATGTCCACGTTGAATAAGAAGTGCTTTAAGCCGGCTGGATTCATCAAGACCAAAAATCACACAGTCAACAGTCAATCTGGGACGTGGGTATTCGTAGGTATATGCCATAATTTGATTTGTTTATAATATCCAAATGATTGCTCAAAAATACGCTTAGTTTCTCAATAAAACTAACTCGACACTTTTTTACTCGCTTAAATCACAAATTTTCCTCCCAAACGTTGTAAGAGTATGCAATTCATCCTGTAAACGAGCGTTTCAGCACAACAATAAAAATAAAAAATGAAGTTTAAATGCCTATTTTTCTCTTTCTCAACGATGATGTTTTTCACCCTAAATTCATCATTCATCATTCATCATTCACCATTCACCATTAAATATTCACCATTGCCTTGGCGCGAATACAAAAGTTTTGATGGCAAATTCCGTGTCATCGTTCCCGACGGAGAAATGACTGAAAAGGTGTCAAAAATAAAAACAGCTGTTGGCGAGCTGCCCTATCATACCTTTTTGAATCGCCCTAAAGAAAAAAGCCCAGAAAACGTCTTCTATCTCGTCAATTATTGCGATTATCCAAAAGGCACTTTTCATCCTGATTCGACTGAATTAATCAACGAATTTATGACCACAACCATCGAATCTTCTGCCAAAAGTGTAGGTGGCAGCGTCACTTATTCCGGGGATATTGAGCTGCTTAGTAGAAAAGGTAAAATTTGGCGTGTTCAATACAACAACGATAGAGCATTGATAAAAAGCAAATGTTACCTCGTCGGAGACCGTTTTTACATGATTCAAACCATGATGCTGCGTGAAAAAGCCGTCAACCCATCGGCGGATAAATTCCTGGATTCGTTTCAGTTCTTTTAAAATTCTGATTTTCAAGGGTTGTCTTTGCTATTTATTCTTCATCATTCATTAGTATCAAGATGATGGTGGTTCAGTCAAAGAGCCGTTCGATATGGTCAAAACCTTTCCAAAATATCCCCCTCAGTATGAGAGTGGGTGATTTTGAAATATTTGTACAAATAATCATTCGCCAATAATCAATCCCACCAAGATTCTTGCTTATTTTTACACAAAAATAAAGAGATGAAAATTTGCGTTTTTCCAGGCTCCTTTGATCCCATCACATCTGGTCATGTCGATATTGTGCAGCGTGCCTTGCCCCTTTTCGATAAAATCATCATTGCCATTGGCTCCAATTCTCAGAAAAATAGTCTCTTTTCTTTGGAACAACGCAAGCAGTGGATACGCGATGTTTTTGCCCACGAACCCAAAGTTGAGATTGGAACTTTTGAAAAACTGACAGCCGATTTCTGTAAAAAGGTAAAAGCGAA
Organism: Saprospiraceae bacterium; assembly: GCA_031371355.1. Classification (GTDB taxonomy): domain Bacteria; phylum Bacteroidota; class Bacteroidia; order Chitinophagales; family Saprospiraceae; genus JAAFJT01. The sequence goes on along the minus strand of JANMJN010001209.1, from coordinate 1,520 downwards.
GTGGATACTGAGGGGGTTAAGAAATGCCTCTGATTTCGATTATGAAAAAACCATTTCACAACTCAATTTCATCGTCGGCAATGGCGTAGAAACCATGTTTTTAATTTCACAACCTGAGTTTTCACATATTTCTTCTACGATTGTTCGTGAAATCATTAAAGGCGAAGGCGATGCGTCACCTTTTTTACCTCCTCAAATAAAAATTTTTCAACTAAAAGATAACAATCAATAAGCAATAATTAACAGATATCAGGAAAAAATGTCTTTTGTCTATTAACAGTATTACTATTTCAAAAACAATCAACTATGAAAAAGCTGACAACCGCTGTCTTATCTCTCTTACTTACAACTGTCCTTTTTGGTCAGAACCTCGTCGTTGGAACGGTTTGGTACTACCATCAAAGTGCCTTGTTTGGTGAAAATGGTAATTATATCAAAATGCAAATCGTTTCTGATTCAACGATAAATGGTAAGGTTTGTAAAAAATTTACTGGCGGTTTTGGCTGCTCAAAAATACCAAACAGAGGGGAGTTTGTGTATTTCGAAAACAAAAAAGCCTATCGCTACGATTTTGATCGCAACCGCTTTTGGCTGCTTTATGATTGGTCTGCACGGGTTGGCGACATTGTTACCATTTATGTACCGCAACCCAGCGGTGTAGATTCTTTCAAAATTCGTATTGATTCTGTTACGATTTGGACACCAAACGGTGAGCCACTCATCGTTCAAAAAACGTCGCGAGTGGGTGCGAGTCGGTGGATTTATGCGAGTCAACAAATCATTGAAAAAATAGGCGCAAATGCTGTCTTTTTCCCACAAACAACGAGTTGCGATCCCGTTCAGTTTGGCAGCCTTCGATGTTTCAATGAACCTAATCAGTTGGAAGTCAAGTTCGTTACATATAAATGCGATTCAATAATTGTTCGCGTTGGGACAAGCGACATCCTTAGCCAAAGGCAAATTTCTATTTTTCCGACCCCCTCAGTATCTGAACTCAATATTACTATTGATGAACCCATAAGCGGCGGTTTTTCAATTGACATCATAAATGCCTTGGGGCAAGTTGTTTGGCGTTGCCAAAAACCGATATACGAAACGAATAAATCCATTGATATAAATAATTGGCAATCAGGCGTTTATAATATAATTTTTACTGATAAAGAAGGCGGGAAATTGAATCGCTCTATTGTGAAAATTTAACCCCCTCAGTATTTGTCGCTTATTCAATATCAAATTGCTACCTTTGCGCCGCATTTTGACAGCTATATGCTTTAAATATTAGTTTTTTACCAAATAAAAATCAACCAATCCTTTCTATGTCTAACGCATTCTATCACACACCCAAAACCGCTAACGAACCGCTTTTAGGTTATGGCAAAGGTTCACCTGAAAAATTAGCTATGAAAAAGGCACTTACGGAAGCCAAATCTAAGCAAATGGATATACCGATGTATATCGGTGGGAAACATGTTAGGACACCTAACAAGGTCGCGATACATCCACCTCATGAGTTGAAACAT
>JANMJN010001208.1:0-13111 GCA_031371355.1 Saprospiraceae bacterium | reverse complement strand
GTTTACCTTATAATCTCTGATAAAATCCTCAATTTTACCTTCGATGTCGTCGGTCATATCGTTACCGATTTTTTCGTCGGAGTAATATTTAATGGTAAATCGGGTTTTGGTAACGTTGTCAATTTTAGGAATGACCAAAACGCCGCTGTATTTTTTGTCAACGACATCCTTTTTTGCTTTTTCTAACCCCTCAGTAACTAAGGCGAAATGGATGTTTTTTTGATTCGATGGTGCTTTGGTCAAGATGCCGCTTTCGTCCAAAACAGCAATGTTTTTAAAATTATCGTCTTTGTAACCGACTAATTTGACTTGTAAAAAAATTAAAGCACCGATAAAAAGCGGTGTCAAAAGCGTTCCGAGTATAAACGCTCTTCTGGTTATCCGCGAGATGTATTCGCGTTTTATGATGAGCCACAGTTTTTTCATTATTAATTAGTGTATAGTTGATAATGGATAATGGATAATTTTGCAAATCATTAACAATCAATGTTTTATAAGAAATTGAACATAGCGGATATGTCAAATATATTGCTCGCTTATTGCCCTTTGCATTTTGCCCTTTGCTTATTGTTGCACATTTGAACTACCGACCTGTCGAATAAAGACGTCATTGAGTGATGGTAAAATTTCATTAAACGCCTTGATAGATACGCCAGAATCGAGCAAATGCCTCAAAACTTGATTTGACTCTTGTTCGCCAGTGATTTTTAGCTTGATATACTGAGGGGTCTGTTCGACGATGTTTAAACCCCGCAAATCAGGTGGAATCGCCTGGTTTTCATTAAAATCTATGCGAAACAGATTCTCTTTGAATTGTTGTTTGATATCTTTAACCGCACCGTAGAGTACATTTTCGCCTTTATTGATTAAAATGATTTTATCACAGATTTCCTCAACTTGCTCCATGCGGTGGGTCGAAAAAATGATGCTTGTACCGTTTTTATGCAGTTCATAAATCTCATTTTTCAACAATTCGGCATTGATAGGGTCAAGTCCTGAAAACGGTTCATCGAGAATCAAAAGGCGTGGTTTGTGGATGACGGTTGATATAAATTGCGCCTTTTGCTGCATCCCTTTCGAAAGTTCCTCCACTTTTTTGCCCCACCAATCCACGATGTCAAGTTTAATGAGCCAATGTTTGATTTCGGTTTTGGCTTGGTCATAGCTCAAGCCTTTGAGTTGAGCGAGGTACATGAGGTGGTCGCCAACTTTCATTTTTTTGTATAAACCTCGTTCTTCGGGCATATAACCTATTTGTTCGGGGTGCAAGCTGTTGAGAGGTTCACCTGCAAAAAAAATCTGCCCTGAATCGGGTCTTGTTATGGTCGTAATCATCCGAATTAACGAGCTTTTACCTGCACCATTGGGTCCAAGAAGTCCAAAAATGACACCTTCGGGCATCGTGAACGACACCTTATTAACGGCTATGTGTTTGTCGTAGGCTTTTACAACATTGTCAATTTTAAGAATATCCATTTTGAATTGATGATTTTTTATAGAAAATTGAATAGTTGGGTTGTTGCTTTTGTTATGAGCAAGTTTGTTCTAACTGTATTTGAGCGGGCAAGTTCATAAATTTGCCCTTGATTGCATCAAATTTTTCTGCCAAAGAAACAAAATGACGGACTAAAACTTATTTTTGCGCCCTCTTAAACAGACTCTTTCTTGATTTTGGAAAATATAACAGTTAACAAAAGGGCATGGCTCGTCATTGTCAATCCTGCAAGTGGTGGCGGCAAGGCGTTACGTCGCTTTGCAAAAATAGAAAAGGCTTTCGCATCTCATAATATCGAATATGATTTGCGCTTTACTCAGAAACGGGGCGATGCGATTGAAATCGTTAAAAAAGCCATTGTTACTGAGGGGTATCGGCGCATCATAGGTATCGGCGGCGATGGTACTGGGAATGAAATTATCAATGGCATATTTGGTCAAAATGCCGTCGCTTTGAATGAAATCGCCTATACGATGTATGCGGCAGGTACAGGGAATGATTGGGTCAAAATGCACAAAATACCCAACGATTTACCTGAATTTTGTCGTATGATACTGAGGGGGCGGTTGGAACATCAAGACATAGGTATCGTTCGTTTTTTTGATAATAATGGGCATGAAAAGAAGAAATATTTTGGCAATGCAGGCGGTTTGGGCTACGATTCATTTGTTGTTCAATCGGTTGAACGGGATACAAAGCGTTTGTTGCCGAAAAAATTTGCTTACTTTTTTCATATTTTGAAATGTCTTTATGCCTATAAAGCCGAACGTGTGCGCGTATTATTTGATGGGCAAATTGTTGAAGACCAATTCTACACCCTTAACTTCGGCATCAATAAATATGCAGGTGCAGGTATGCAATTGACACCCCAAGCGGTCAAAAACGATGGCTTATTAGCCCTGACGCTCATTCGTAATTTGCCGCGTTGGAAAGTCCTATTTTATATACCTCGCCTTTATTCTGGTGGTGTTGCAGAGATTCCAGAAGCCTGTTTGTTCAAAACAAAAAGAATTAAAGTAGAGAGCTTAGGTAACCCTGTTTTTTGTGAAACGGATGGCGAATTTATTGGTCCAACACCGACTGATATTTCAATTTTCGAGCATAAACTATGGATTGTCGTTCCCTGATGTTAGAAAGCATTTGATGAAAAAAAATAAGATGTTGTAATTTATTTTGTCAAGAGCACAATTTATTTTACACTCCTTAAAATCAATAATAAAATTCCTAAAAAATTGATTTTCAATTTTTTAGATAAATTATTAAAAAAAAATTATTAAAAAAAATGCTTTTGACGCAATAAATAAGCGTTAAATTTATCTTAATATGTAAACTTGGAACTTGTTTTGTTGTATAATATTGTATAACTTGCACACGATTATCAATCGCAAGTCAAATTTCCACCATTATCTAAATTTAAATCATTGTAAATGAAGAAACTTATACTCGCCATCTCTTTTATTTTTATCAGCTTCGCCGCTTTCGCTCAAATGGAAAAGCGGAGTGATAATGCTGTTATCTCGATTTATCCAAATCCAACGACTGACTATATAACTGTCAATAATGAAGATGCTGTAAAAAACATCGTACTATTCAATATGGTTGGACGTAAAATGCGTACTTTCATTGCCGAAAAAGGCGAACGCTATGAAGTGAGCGACTTGCCAAACGGTTTGTATGTTGTCCAATTATTTGGCAAAAATAATAAAGTTCTAACAACCCAAAGGTTGACTAAGAAATAATAATAATAATGGTGTAAATTTATTCTTGGAGACAAAAAACCTCACTTGGCTGACAAGTGAGGTTTTTTTTTATGTCAAATTTCAACAAGACAAATAGTGAACTCGTATTAAATTTCTACCTTTGCCCAAAATTAGAGAACTGATTCAAAAACGCACTTGAGGACTAAAGTTGAAAAGACACATCCAATATAAAGCATTCTTTCTGATTTTATTTATCAGTTACTCAACTTACGCAACAGCGCAAGAAGGTTCAACACAGCCTTTCGAAACAACAAAATCCCCTAAATCTATCACAAATCCACCTCAACAACAACCTTCAACAACACCGAATACTTCTGGTACGACCGTTACAAATCCAAAACAAACGACTGAAACCATTGTTGATCCGACACAACCCATACCTCAAAAGCGCCGGCGCAAGCCAACTCTTAAAGACTCCATGCGTTTAGCGACGATACGTGCAGATTCATTGGCTCGAGCAAACCAAAGTATAACGAATAATAATTCTGCTCTTAATATCAATCCAACAAGTGCGCCGACGGCACCCTTATCAACGAGTGCAGATTCAACTGCGAAACCATCTGTTGGCATGTCTAATACAGAAGTGCCCATACTAACAAACTCAAATAATCCCTTCGAAATACTGAGGGGGGACGTTGCGTCGATAGATACGAGTGCGAACAAAACAAAAACGATACTGGAGCAATCCGCACCGAGTCTTTTGAACAGAGAAGCATATAGTAAGAATTTTCTGTTTTGGGTTTTTCTGATAACGCTTTCACTTATGGCTTTGGTTGTTGCGAATGCCCGTTCGTCGGTGCGCAATGCCTATCAAGCACTATTGAGCAATAATGCTTTACGACAAATTTATCGGCTACAAGCTGGCTGGGGGAATCTGGCACAATTGGCACTATATGGTTTGTTTTTACTGAACGCTTCCATTTTTGCTTTTTTGATGGTTTATCGGTTTGTTGGTCAACCATCTACGAATCAGTTCTGGACTTTTTTGTATTGTATCATAGGTGTAAGTCTGGTTTTTTTTATAAAACACAGTGTTTTGTACATCGTTTCATCGGTTTTTCCGATAGCGAAAGAGGTAAAATTGTATAATTTTATCATAATTACATCAGGCATACTTTTGGGTTTGATATTGTTGCCATTGAATATTTTTATTGCTTATTCGCCCGAGATACTGGGCAATTTGTTGACATATACAGCGTTTGGCGCAATAGGTATTGTGTATTTGGTACGGTCATTGCGTAGCTTAAGCGTAGCGAGTCCGTTTTTAGCTACAGACCAATTCCATTTTTTGGTTTATCTTTGCGCTGTCGAAATAGCTCCTTTGTTTGTTTTGGCAAAATTATTCATTTCTAAATCGCCTATTTAAAGGGATATCAAAAAGGCTATAACACATTTTTAACGGAAAACAAAATTGATAGAAACATTACATAATAACAATTCTCAAGGCATGACAGTTACTGCAACTGCTGAAAACGAAAGTTATAAACGCGTCAAAAGCATTCTCGTTACACAGCCTACGCCATTAGTAAAATCACCCTACTTTGACTTAGAGCAAAAGTATGGTATCAAAGTTGATTTCCGCGAATTTACGCACGTTGAAGCCATTGACATAAAGGAGGTTCGCCGTCAAAGGGTCAATCCTGCTGAATTTTCAGCGGTTATTTTAACTTCAAAAAATGCGGTTGATTTCTTTTTTAAATGTTGTAAGGAAATGCGCATCACGATGTCAGAAAATACAAAGTATTTTTGTTTGACTGAAATGATTGCTAATTATCTTCAAAAATTTATCGTTTATCGCAAACGAAAGGTTTTTATGGGCAACCGCTCGATAGATGATTTGAAAAATTACCTTGTCAAACACCGTGAAAAAGAAACCTTCCTTCTACCTTGTTCAAATGATGCTTCAAAACAAGTAAGCAAGTACCTTACGGACTTAAAAATCAAGTACCAAGAGGTTATCATGTACGAAACATTAAGCACGGATTTGAGTGATTTGAGTGATGTAAAATATGATATTTTGGTTTTTTTTACGCCTCAAGCCATTCATTCCCTGTACGAAAATTTTCCAGATTTCTCACAAGGTGATACGCGCATTGCCGTCAGTGGCACGCGTACAGCCGCCGCTGTCAGAGAGCATGGTTTGAAAATAAATATTCTACCTGACAAGGATGCACCTTCAATGACGACGGCTTTGGAAAATTATATTAAAATTGCGAATAAAGACTAAGTAAATGATGAATTATAAATGATGAATGATGAATTTTTTAGGCATTGATTTACAATGCTTTATAATTCAAAATGGTAGATTTTATTTCACTCATTTTACTAAGTATTTTAGCTCTTAAAAAGCCGAACAAGACTGATGTTTTGTTCGGCTTTTTATTTTGTCGAATCGAACGACAAAAAAAAGTCCCGCACCAACATGGGTACGAGACTTCATCAAAAAACCGATCTAAAACTCAAAACGATATTCTTAATATGATTTTAGGATTTCAAGAACCTAAAATCTCTAAATCATTACATAATAATCATCTTCTTCGTCGCCGAGTGCGTGGGTGTATCGAGGCGATAGAATAAGATACCAAAAGCTTTGATGTCCTCTTTTGATAAAGGGAGCTCGTTATAGCCTTTGCCAAATTTCTGTTCTATAGTCTTCACAATACGCCCTGCGGCATCGTAAATAGTCAATTTTGCATTTGACTCAGTTGGTAAATGAAAAGAAATCTTTGTTTGTATCTCAACAGGATTCGGCTCATTTTGATAGAGTGTGAAAGTCCCCCCCTCAGTATAATTGCCTTTGAAAACAAGTTTCACGTCCATTATTTCGCCGTCTTTGTTATATGCTTCGGCTTCAGTAAGGTTTGAACCCATCGTAAACACATCACTCAACCTTAAGTTTTGTTTGGCACGCAGGACAACAGTAAATATGTTATCTGCCTTCCCTTCAAAACGTCCATTCCAACTTGTTGTCAGAGCCGTTTTGAAACGCCCGAAATTATTTTCAGTCATGTCAGGGAAATGACCACTTTCAATCTTTACAATTTCGACCCCCTCAGTATGATTGAGCGTAAATTGAAAGGTTTGAGCATTAAAATCATCACTCCTAAACGCCACTTTATATTCTTTTCCAGTTTCCATAGCCACATCATCGGTGTTGAATATCAATGCTTTACGTACGCCACGAACCGTCGTTGCTCCTGAAGAACCCGTCCACGCATTGCCGCTGGCATCGCCTACTTTCAATCCGATAAAATCTGCTTGTGCCACCAAAGGCATATTGGTAAAGTTGACCACCTCTGGAAAATCCTCTGTCAAGGGGTTTGTCGGGTTATGAAATTGGTATTGTTTATCAATAAACCGCCATGAAGGAGTGCCATTCGGAAACGTTGTTTGCAATCGCAATATCAAACGCCGTGTGTGTAATAAATCTAATGCCGACACCTCGCCATCGCGGTTCACATCTGCTGCTATGATTTTATAAGGAGAATTGAGCGATTCGATACCCAGAATATGCCGTGACATTAATGCTAAGTCGAAAGTCGTCACACCGTTGAGCGGTAAATCGTCTCTATTCGCACGGACAACATAACTATTCCCTTGCATCAAGTTATTAATGTTGTAAATGCCCGATGCCGTTGTTAAAGCTGCCCCAGCGTTGGCATTATTCATGGTTATAGATAAATTAACACCCGCAATATTGTCTTGATTTTCAGTCTTTATAGTCCCATTGAGACCTGCGGCTGCGGAGCTGATACAGATATTCATATTGTCTTGAACGTTAACTTTTGCCAAACAATAGTCGGCATTTCCTGCCGCATCCATCGTCCAAACCCTTATAGGTATAGCGAGACCAGACTCATCGCATGTCAACGTAACGGAAGAACTCAATACTGAGGGGTAGGTACCGTTGCTCGCCACATCTTTTTCGACGGCTAATCGCTGTTGTAAATAATTAGTCGGTGTACAATTGTCAAAGAGTTGCGAAGCCAGCAAGTCTGTTGCCCATACTTTTATCGACCCGCCACCTGTCGCATCACGCATCAGTTCTGCGTTGACATCCTTGCAAATGATAGCAGGCTTTTTGGCATCAACGACTTTTACCTTTTGTTGGCAATAAGTCCGATTACCACATCTGTCTTCGACTGACCAAACAACTCGGTAGTTTCGGTTGTAATCAAAAGGTTCAAAAAATGTATTACCGCCACCCGTTTTTAGGACTTGATTTGTCGCACTGTCAATTATAGACCAATTGAAAACCAAATAATCGCCACTTGTCGTTTGTCCAGCTGCACATTGGTCACTTGCCTTTACAGACAATTTTATGTCGTCTTTACAACCTAAATTTGCATAACTTTTTATAATCGTATCAGATGGGCAATAGGTAAATAAAGGCGCAATATTGTCCACAACCTTGATAATCTGTGTATAACATATAATGCCATCTGAAAATGCGTAAGGATTGTAAGGCGATGTTGTACCACCTAAATCATCCGCATCACGGAAACGTCGTTCATAAGGACTCGTGCAACTTGGCCGGTTTAACGTTTGCCAAGCAGGGAGGTTTTGATTCGCCCAATTCGGATTCGAGTGAATATCGCCGCAGACGGGCAAGCCATAACAACCCGAATTATTGTCAGAATTGTTCGGGTTGTACTTGCACCAGTCAATAACGGTGATTTTTCTCAAAATTTTGTAACAGGCATCTGGCACAGCAGTCAAGGTATCATCTACAATTTCGACGGCTAAAACACCGCAGCCATTGTTAACAATATGACCATCTTTGTTTGGTCCGTTACTCAACATCGCTAATTTAGCTTGTTCTTTTGACGGAACAGAAGCGAAACAATTGAGGATTAAATCGTCAGGAAAGTCAACCGTAAAGTCACTTTTCCCTCTTATTGTAATCAGTTGCTGACAGCTGTCTTTGAGCCCACCAGCATCTGAAAGCACCCATTTTCTCAATAATGTACCGACTTTGCAGTTGTCCACATTTTCAACTTCTGTGTAAACAGTGTCTTTTACACGACAATTATCCCAGAAAAAAGGCTGCCCAAAGTTTTGTAAGCCTCTAAATGTATAATCGGTGCAAGAGATGGTTTTATTGGGTGGGGCTACACATGTGGGGGCTGTTTTGTCATCAATGCGTGCCAACACCATACACTCGTTGTAGTTGCCCCGAGCGTCCCACACTCTTAGTACCACTTGGACGGATGTATTGATGTCGCAGCAATTAAAATCAACATAAGGTTTAAAAAGCGTATCTGCCGGATCTTGGCAATTAGTCATTCGTCGTACTTCGATTCTCTCGACACCACAATTGTCTGTTGAACCATTATTGAAGGATTCTGCATAAGCGCGCACCATACCATTGTTTGTCAATGTTGCTTGAGTAACTGCTTTGCAAACCACATTGGGCTTCACATTGTCACGTATTTTGATGCGGAAAGTCTTTTTTGCTTTCGCAAAACCACATTCATCGGCGGCTGTAAAGATTACATCATAATCCCCCAGGGCTGTATAAGTTACATCAAACGCTGCAATTGTTTCACCTGTAGCGGCATTATATTGTGGATAGCCTGCCACCATAACAGACCTTGAATCATTACTGCTGATAGTGACTTGTGTGCGGGTACAGCTTTCGTCTTTCATTCGGAATGTCAAACGTGTTTTGCCGCCGCAAACAGTATTGTTTCCAAAAGCCCAAACGTCTTGAATCGTTCCTGCGTTTGAATTGTTGTCTAAGTCAAAAAACCCATCAAAGTTCACCGTTGTGTCACTTGTTGAAATATTGTTATTTAAGACATAATACTGCGTAAACGATGCGGATACTGAGGGGGGTGTTTTGTCCGTCACTAAGATAATTTGTGAACAAACTTTCTGCCTTTCCTCGTCAAGTGTCTGTGGATTATCAATTGCACATGGGTCAAATAGGCTCCATGTTCTAACTATTTTAATACTATTGGCGCATAATTGAATTTTTTCATCTCTATATGTCACATATGTTTTACATGCACCCGTTCCGTAAGGAAATCGGTCATAAATAGTAAGGGCATTGCCATCCACATCGAACAATGGCACACCTGTAAGGGACGGGTCAACCGAAACATCACCGTTGTAGTTGCGACAATCAAGTGAAAAATCTTTTGGACAAATGATGTTTTGAAGATTGCTTTTTCTAATAAAAATATACTGTTTACATGTTGCAGTGTTGCCACCTATGTCTTTTACAATAAAAGTCCTTAATATAATTTTGACTACATCGCCTGTCGTCGGAAAAATTGCCGTTTTCATAGCTGCCAAATCAGAAGGTAAAGCGGTGAACGGCTGTAAACAATTGGCTTCCCGGGCAATTTCGGTATAACTTATATCCGTTTTTGAGCAATCTGTAACCGTTGGATTCCCTGAAACAGCAGGTAGTGGTGTTATGCCATCAACGACTTGAACACAAGACAGCGTTATATCACTCGGGCAGGTAATTGTTGGCGGTGTTTCATCTTTAAAATTGATTTCACCCCAGCATGTGTGACCTGTACAAGGCTCCGTAACACTGTAAACAAACTGTTTTCCTGCATAAATATAAGGATTACCATTGACACCTATACCATCTACAAGGGCTTGACCGATGCCTTCTTCTAATATCTGTCCAGTCACTGTTTTTAACTGAAAAGTATATGTTTCTGAACCAATATAATGCCTTCTAAGAAGTGTATTATCGTTCAGATTGAAACGACATTGATTGTCAATTGTCGCATTTATGCTTCCGATGCAAGAGAAATTTATCTCTTTGATAGATACATTTAAATCATTTGAATGGCTACAAGCGTCCTTGTTTGTCTCAACGACTCGCACTCTATATGGACCACCACCAGGTGTATTATTCCAGACAATGGTCGCCGCATTATTATTCGTTGATACGATTGTGCCGCCGCCGTCAGGCAAAGACCAAGCATAAGTACTGCCTGTTACTGAGGGGGTCGAATAGGTTTGCGTGGAACTCGGACAAGGTAGCTTTTCGCCGCTTACTGTTGGTTCTGGACGTGGTTTTATCACAAAATTTGCTCTTGTTCGAGGACTAACACAATTATTGCACTCACATTGTGCCCAAAAACTGGCTGTTCCGACGATGGATGTATTTATCCAGTTTTGGGTAATCGGATTAAACGTACTCCCCGTATAGACTTTATAACCACCTGTTTGGGCTGTCCACCATGTCACTGATGAGGTTGCGTTTCCAGTACAAGGCGAGCAAGTAGCTGTTAAACCACCATTTTGAGAATTCGTTTCGTAACGGCATACTCTATCGTCTGTAACCGTTGGCGCAGCAATAGTTGGACCAGCGTTAATAGTGACTGTTGTTTTGTAAAATGTATTACAAACAGGTGAGAATGAGCGAATTTCAATATCATAAATACCCGGTGACAGATTGTTGTAAGTTGTCACATTCGCCATGGGCGTACTGCCTGTTATTTTGGTTGAAAAACCGCCTTCGATATTTGACAAATTAAGCGTAATACTGCCATTTCGATTGCCCCCGCAGGTTTCATGTGTCAAAATGATGTTATCAATTTGAAAATCGAGTTTGACAAAACCGGCATCCAAAAGACCGTCCATGCAACCAAAAGCATTCGTTGTAAAGGAAATATAAGGTTTCCCATTGGCACAAGAAGGTGACGCACCGCCTAATTGCGCATCAGAATCAGTGGCTTCAACACCCGTATTTGCCAAAGTTAGGTTGTGGCTTTTGCCGTTGACGTTTAGAACGCCGTTCGCAAATTGACCATTCCCAAAAACAGCATGGTAGGAAGTTGAAGGCGACAGCACTCCGAAGGTATAATTACCATTCATATCTGTCGTAACTTGTTGAATCTGAATGCAATTCGCATCATAAAGCGTCACATTTACGCCTTGTAATCCGCTTTCAAAAACCCCTTGTTGACCGTTGGCATCACAGTCCATCCAAACATGATTGATGGGATTGCAGCCTTGAGCCACAGCATACTGAGGGGTTGACCCCAATATGAATAGAGCAGAAAACAGAAAAGTTTTACGAATAAATGCTTGTAAATTCGGTTGCATGGAAAATCGGTTTTGGTAAGAAAATAAAATTTGAGTTTTGGTTAATGAACTTTCATAGTCTGCTTATGACCATATCGCTCCGTTGCATGAATCTCCTATGCTGAAAAATGTCTAAAAAAAAACATACTTTATTGCTTACTAAAGTTGCCTTTAGTCTTTTTTTTAATATTATAAATAAATGGTACAACATCTCTTGTATCTCGTTGTTACACAAGAGAATACAGAACAAATGAGTCTTGAAAAACACCTCAAGACCTGACAGCCAAAAGCCTAATGGGCAGATTTATTGTAGAACAGGCAAGATGTACAGTTCCAAAGCGGACTGTTGTATGATTTACTCACGTCGAAATATGCCTTATTCTGTTAATGACGAGTAAAGCAAAAAATGCTTTTCTCAATGGAAGATGTAAAGTTTTAGTCATAGGATGATAAAAAAGTTTTGTAAGTACGGTTAAAAATTGTAAGATTGTTTCAACGCCAGTTTTTATGTAAACTATTGTTTAAAAAGTTTTAGTTTTGATTGTGTCATTCGTTCTCGATTCTGTTTAATCGCTTTGTTGTTGCGTTTAAAAGTCCTTTGTTTTTGTGTCCCTTAATTGTAAGCTGTTGTTGTTATTCATTAGGCAAATATAGACCCAAAATTGTTGGCACACCATTTTGATTTCATGTTTAAAATAACTGTTAAAAGGTATTTAGTCGTTTATTTTTACATTTATCTTTTATTACTATTCCTATAATACAACAAATCAGCATTTTATATTTTAATAAATAACTTTATTCAATTGATATCTTTAATTAAAATATTTATGAAAAACAATAGATTTTTAAAAATTACCCTTTTTATGGTACTTGCTGTGAGTTGTAATCAGCCCACACACCCAGTAAAAAGTACCGATTCCTCAATGGCAGTTGCCGTTTCCTATAAGCCAAACAATGAATTTAACGCTTATTGGTATGCAGGTAAAGCTGAAATAACGAGTTATGATTATCAGATCAATCGCTACGATGAGCCGCGTAAAGGCTATGCGGTCTTTGTGTTCGTGACCGAGCCGTTCTCAAAATCGAAACAAGTCAAGCTTGATGATGCCTCCAAAGCAGGTGATGACAATATTAATGTCTTGAAATTGAACGCGCTGCAGCGTTTCCAAACAGGCATTTATGACTATTCGATGATGACAAGTTTGTTTACGCCTGTTGATTTAGGCAAATATCCACACTCTCTGAAGTCAAACACAACAGTTCAGGATTGGTGTGGACAAGTTTTTTCTCAACTCAACTGGAAAGGTGGCGATAAATATACAACGCATCAATACTCTTATTTTGAAACGGAAGGCGATAAATCGCCCGATACTGAGGGGGTGCTTTTGGAAGATGAAATTTTTACACGACTGCGTATTAATCCCGCAAGTTTGCCGACAGGCACCATTAAAGTTATTCCAAACCTAACTTATACCCGTATTCGCCACAAACCAATTGAAGGTATGAATGCTAAAATTGAGATAAAAGAAGGGAGTAGTGGCACTAAAATTTGTAGCCTTGTATATGAGTCAAAACGCCGCCTCGAAGTGACTTTTGAAGCCACTTCTCCTTACAAAATCTTAGGTTTTGTTGAATTTGAGGGCGATAAAGAAATGAGCCGTGCCACTTTGAAAAAGTCTATGATGAGCGACTATTGGGCTAAACATGATAACAAAAGTGCATTTTTAAGAGAGGAATTGGGGTTGTAATTCATTGAATATCAACATTTACGAAATTTTAAAAATTTCGTAAATGTGCATTT
>JANMJN010001203.1:0-2510 GCA_031371355.1 Saprospiraceae bacterium | reverse complement strand
CGTTCCTTGTCCACCAGCATCTCTGGCACTTTTTGGATATTTGATGTTTTCACCCAAAAATTTGTACAAAGCTGTTATGCCTTGTGGAAATTCTGGCTGTTGTTCAACAATTGTAAAAACAGGCTCTTTCCCATTATTTTCTGTTGCCACTTTATCCGATTGCTGCTTAAAAGCCTTCTTTTCATCTTCCAATTTTTGCGGTTTTTGTTCGGCAACACTTTTTTGTGAACCATGACCAACAACGACCATTTCATCAAGTTTTTGCACCTGTTGATTCCTTTCTTTTTGCTCATCATCCAATTTTTGCTTATTTTGAACCATCGCTTTTTGCTCCGCTTCCAACTTCGCCGCATCAACATCTTCTTTTTTAAAGACCTTTTCCATGTCCGCTTTTGAACCCTTATAACGTTCAACATGCCCATCTTTAAAAGTAATCGTTATCTGAGTGTTATATTCCTCTTTCGAGTCAACATTAATTTGCTGAATTTGCTTTTCATCAACCATTTTCAAATCGGATAATGGTTTGAAAGTCGTGTCAGTAACAGCTGAATACTGAGGGGGAGTAGTTTTAGCTAAATCATTCATTGACAATGATTTAGCTTGTTGGTTATTGCCCATTTTAACATCTATTGTCTTAACGACATTATCGCTCAAAGCCTCCGTTTTTGCTAAAATAGGCGTTTCAGGCGAAGCCAAAGCAGCTGTTAAAATCAAAAAAATAGGCGCAGCCAAAGCGTATTTTATGAGCGCAGGGCGTTTAGATTTGTTCCGAGTCATCATCAGAATGCGTTTTTTTAATTGTGAAAAAAAATGATTAGATATATTGCTGGTTAGAGACAACGCCATTCGCGACTGTTGTTGTCCTAATAAAAGCCGACCATACTGCCCAATGGACTCCTTTCGCAGAGGGATTGTGTTATGACGCAAAACCGCTTCATCTGCTAAGTATTCATGCACATTGCGCAGCGATTTTTTATACAGATAAATCAAAGGACTGCACCAAAACACGATGTTTAAGATTTCCAAAAACACTACATCATAAGAGTGCCGTTGCCACACATGTGCTTTTTCATGCTGCATAATTTGTTGAAAATCATAATCTTCAAACTCGTTTGGATTTATAAAAATATAATTGAAAAAAGAAAACGGTGGCCCCCCCCCCCTCAGTATAAGCGAGCTTAAAGCCGTCTTGCTGCTCTATTATTGCTTGTCTCAAAATTTTAAAAATTAATAATAATCCTGCTACAAATCGAACTGTCAAGACAGTACAACCTAAGCCATAAATCACGGCAATCGTTTTCAAAACCACCCCCTCAGTATCTGCCGCTAAATTCTGCTGCAAAGCCTTTGCCGTCACCACAAACGGCTCTAATGTCATAGTAAAAACAATCGTTGGTGCTACTTTCACAGCAAAATAATCTGCTACAAAAGGCAATGCCAAACCGCATAACAAACTGGTAATCAACCACATGCGATTGAGTTTAAAAAAAGTTTCTTTGCTCAACAGCGCATAATAAACGCCGTAGAACAGTAACCAACACACGTTGACTTGGAGGAAGTAAGTGAGCATGATTTTAGTATTTTAACGATAAGAATACTTTTTATCCGACTATTTCTTTTCTAAAGCCTCAATTTCAGGTAACATTTTTTTGTAAGCCTCAACGTCCCATTTGATATTCCAATAGCTTACGTAGGATTCTAATGTGCCTAATCCAACATCGGCTCTTCTTTTATCAACATTGTCGGGGTCTTCCAAAGGTTGAACATAATATTCTCCACCATTGGGCTTCCTGCCTATTTGGCTGCCATAAATTTGCTTTTTCCCTTGTCGCAAAGCCACTCTATCTTCCAACAAAGCTAAACTACTTGACGAGGCTTTATTATGAGCAACCGCTTCACGCATCATAGGCAAATACTTTTCTTGGACTTTTAAATCGGCGTGTTGAATCACTAAAAACAATGTCGAATTACCTTTTTGACCAATCACATCAGCACCTAACCAGCCTCGTTCATCTAAAATTTTCGTCACTTTGAGGCGATTGATGGAGTCTTTTTGAATGATTATTTGCCACTGCTCTTTCATTTGGGGAGAATCCCAACCATATTTTTCCTCAATTTCATCTGATTCCAGGCGGTATTTTTGGTCTTCTTGATAAATTGTATCCAATATGGCAACCAATGGTTTATCAAAATTAATTTCTGAGGCGTCCTTTGCGTCCTTATTTTTTTTCACCAAATCATATAATTCTTTCCAACGAGTATCGTCGTGTAAGATATTCAAATCCGTATCAGAAATCAAATGATTCAAATTGCTATACCCCGCCTTACGAGCTAATCGGAAAAGATGATAAAAAGAGGAATCTATTTGATTGGCTAAAGCCCATGAACAGGCAGCATTGTATCTGTCATTAATCGTCCCTTTGTCCTCATTTGCGGCAAAGGCTTTCCCAAAAGCCTTTGCCGCTTTTAAATACTCTTTTTTTTGATACAGCGAATCACCTTCTTTGGTT
>JANMJN010001152.1:0-3062 GCA_031371355.1 Saprospiraceae bacterium | reverse complement strand
GCTGTTGAATGGTTTGTGTCATAAGAAAACTGTTTTTTGGGTAACAAAAGTAAAAAATTTCAATAAGAATAAAACAAGAAGTGAGCGATAGTTAAAAAAAAATAGAACAAATGTCGTGTCGTCTTTTTTTCTCTAAAATAGGCGTAAATACTGAGGGGTAAAAAAACGCAAAAAGCCCATGCAAAACACGTCGCATGGGCTTTTATACTGAGGGGTTGGGCAAAAAGGGAGCTGCTTTTTAAACTGCTCTCATTCTCGCCATTTTGCCCGTATTATAATGATAAAGTTTTTTTTATTTGTTCCCTTATTTCAAACCCAATTCTTCACCAATAGACTTCACTTTTTGTTGTAAACCAGCATAAACCGCATCAAAATCGGCGTTACGCTCTAACTTTCCAACAACACCGACATAAAACTTAATTTTAGGTTCAGTGCCAGAAGGACGGCAAGTGAATTTAGTACCATCAGCCGTAAAGAATTGAAGGACGTTAGACGATTCAATGCCCAATGTACCCGACGGAATAGCCACTGTTTTACCATTTTCGGTCCGTTTCAAACTTTTATAATCATCAATCCGAATGACAGCAGAACCTGCCAAATACTGAGGGGGGGCTGCACGGAAATTCGCCATCATGTCTTGAATTTCTTCCGCGCCCGTTTTACCTTTTTTGGTCAATGAAATAAGCCCTTCGTAGTAAAAACCGAATTTTTTATACACTTCCATCAACATATCAAAAAGGCTCAAACCTTTATCTTTGGCATAAGCCGTCAATTCTGCAATCAAAGCGCAACTCGCAATCGCATCTTTATCGCGGACAGCATCGCCAATAAGATAGCCATAACTTTCTTCCCCACCGCCGATAAATTGCTCTTTGCCTTCCAATTCTCTGATAACTTGGGCAATGTATTTGAAACCTGTGAGCGTATTGTAGCATTTTACGCCAAAATCGGCTGCCATTTTATCAATCAAGTCCGTTGTGACAATTGTTTTGCAGACAAACTCGTGACCGTGCAGTTTTCCTGATTCTTTCCACGCTTGAAGCAAATAATAAATGAGCACGGTTGCTGTTTGATTGCCATTCAAAAGTTGGATTTCGTCATGGTGATTTTTCACAGCAATACCCACACGGTCAGCGTCAGGGTCTGTACCCAACACCAAATCTGCATCAATTTCTTTGGCTTTATTGACCGCCATGGACATCGCTTCCGCCTCTTCGGGGTTCGGATAAACAACGGTTGGAAATAGCCCATTGCCTTTAGGTTCAGCTTGTTCCGCAATGACCGATACGTTTGTAAAACCCATCTTGCTCAAAATTTGTGGTACTAAGGTCACACCCGTTCCATGTATAGGCGTATAAACGATTTTTAAGTCTTTTTGGCGTGCAATCGCTTGTTTTGAAATAGATAACGACAATATTTGAGCGATATATTTGTCATCTACCTCCTTATCAATGGCGTGTATTTTGCTACTATCACCTTCAAATTTTATATCATCTATTGATTTAATAGCATTCACTTCCCCGATTATATTTTTATCGTGTGGCGCAACCACCTGCGAACCATCGTCCCAATATGCCTTGTAACCGTTGTACTCTTTCGGGTTATGAGAAGCCGTGACAACGACTCCACTTTTGCAACCCAACAGACGAATTGCATAACTCAATTCAGGCGTTGGACGCAAGCTACTGAACAAATAAACTTCGATACCATTTGCTGAAAAGATATTGGCGATAACTTGTGCAAATTCATCCGATTTGATGCGGCTGTCATGTGCAATCGCCACACTTATTTTTTCACCTTTAAAACACTCATTCAAATAATTGGCAAGCCCCTGCGTTGCTGCGCCAACCGTGTAATTATTCATCCGATTGGAGCCAACGCCAAGCAGACCGCGCAATCCCCCCGTGCCAAATTCTAAATCTTTATAAAATGAATCTGTTAATTCGGTTGTGTTGTTGTCGTCAATGAGTTTTTGAATCGTGGCTTTGGTTGCAGTATCATACTGACCTTGTAGCCATTGATTTACTTTGTTTTGTACAGCCGTTTCGAGCATAGTTTTTAATTTTTGATTTCAATAAAATTTAAAAAGTCATTCAATGCAAATATAGAAACTATGTTTAGACGACCAATATCGTAGAGGCATTTTTATTTTATCAGCTCTTTTATCTGCGCTTCCAAATCAAAATCCGCTGGAGCATTAGGGTTTTGGCTGCTTTTAGGTAACATTGAACCCTCATAAAAAGAGGACATTAAACCATTTTTATCAATAATGACAATACAAGGTCTCATCAATTTTGTTTTAAAAAAATCATCAACAAACAAATAAGCATTTTCAATCAAAGGAGATTTCAATGGATTTTCTTTTAGTTTTCTTTTTTCATCATCACCCAAAGAAATGCCTGTAAAAGACAAAACAGCCAAACCATCTTTTCCAAATTCTGCCATTAAACGATTCAATTCTGGTATTTCATTGTCAAAAGAACCGCTCCAAAACGACCAAAAATGCAATATCAAAACACGCCCACGATACAAAGAGGCTCTTTGCTTATACCCCTCAGTATCTTTGGCTTCGAAATCAGGTGCAGCAAGCCCACGCATATTTAAAAACAGGTTTTTACATTTGTCTTGATAAAGTTTGAAAATCTTATCTGTCGCCATGGAAGCTGTCACGGAAGTAGAATCACTTGAAAACTTAATCGTTCTCAAAGAATCATAAGTGCGTTGGGATAAAATCACAGAACCGCCGCTGCCTAAGTCATACTCGATGTTACCTTTGCGGGTGTTTTGTGCATTACAACAAAACACCATATAGTTAATAGAAATAAAAATGAATGCAAGCCTCATTTCAAACTGAATGGTATCATTTCTCATAAACGTTTCTTTAATTCATTATAAGCGAGTTCTTGTTCTCTTACTTTTCCTACTCGAAGCGTATCTGTCAAAGCAATCAACTCGTAGAAAGTGGAATCCAGTTGACAGGCTTCGGGTATAGAAGGAATCAATGGTTCAAGTGCCATACCCTTTACCTCTCCTTTGGCGTAAGGTATAACGCACATAATGTC
>JANMJN010001144.1:0-7471 GCA_031371355.1 Saprospiraceae bacterium | reverse complement strand
TGAAAAAATGCCTGCCCGTATTTTCAGAATTTTAGAAACATTTGACTACCATCCTAAAAAAATAAAAACTCGACTGAAAGCCTTGAATATCAATGCTTTGAATGTAGTGCAACGCAATTTTCCTTTCTCGACGCAACAGATTCGGTCGGCTTTGAATGTTAAGGAAGGAGGTGAATTGTTCCTTATTTGTACGCTTGTGAATGGTCAAAAAGCTGTTTGGTTGGCTGAAAAATGTTCGTCACTTATTTTTTAAGAGGCGGTTAATAATTGTTATAGCTTCTGTAAAACGTTGCTCTATGCCCCCCCTCAGTATAAAATACGTTTTTTGGCTCTCAAAAAGTGCCTTTTCATAAATATCAAATAAGCGGTCACGGTCATAAGGGTTTTCACGGAGTGGGTCGGGGTGCCAAACGATGTCTTCTGGTGAACAAAGGAGATAAATGCTTGAAATTTCTTCAAAAACATTTGATTCCTTCAAAAAATCAATAGAGTTTATCAATTTATGGTCTGAATTTTTAAAAACTTCTTGATACCAAATGTGATAAGTCAAAGCATCTGTATCGCAAATAATGAAGTTGTGCGTAGCTTTGGCTGTTTCAAATGCCTTTTTTTCATTCTCTTTTTGACCTAAAAACATTGAGTGAAAATCAGATTCATCGTATAAAGATGTGGTTTCTATATTTTTTCCAAACTTTTGTAAAGTCAACTTTGTTTCCAAATATTCTCTGGCGTATTCCTCTGACAATACGGCATTAAAATGTGTTGAAAGTGCCGATGCAAGGGTGGATTTTCCTGTTGACTCAGGACCTGTGATGACAACTTTTAGCATATAAGTCATGTAATTTTGTAAAACGATTTTGAAAATGGCTCAAAATTAAGACATTTGTCACAAAGTAAATTGATATGCATAATATAGAACCTTTTTATCGCTGGCGCGAAGAATATGCCGTTGAAGACGACGAGAAATCGCCTTTTTATGGTTGTACTTATACAGATTGGAAACAGGTATATAATTATCTTTTACATCCATTATGGGATGATTTTGAATCAAATACGCTCTATTTGAAGATCTTAATTGCCGATTATGAAGAAAACTATGCTATTATCGAACTGATTGGTGAATGGAACGATGCGGTGGAAAATGATATCCGATTTCTAAAACGCAATGTGATTGAGACGATGCTCGATGCAGGGATTTCGAAGTATATTTTGTTGATGGATAATGTCTTAAATTTTCACGGCGACGGCGACGATTATTACGAAGAGTGGGCGGAGGAATGCCAAGATGCTTTTAACGGCGGTTGGATTGTGATGCTCAATACTTTTGACCATGTTGCCGATGAGCTACATGGCAATCGGCTGGATAATTATGTACATTTTGGGCAGGATTACAATGATTTTAATTGGCGACAATATACTCCAAAAGCTATTTTGAAAATGGTTGAACAATTGATGAAAGGGGGAAAGAAGCGGTTAAGTTATTGATATACAGAAGAACATAGATTTATGAAATCTTAATGATTTAATAAATCTATGTTCAATGAATTTAAACCGACCCCTCAGTATTGAACCTTGATTGTTTTTTGAAAAATATTGTAAAAAGAAAAATTGATTCAATAAAATTTTGACTTTTGATGGTATATTGAAATAATTGTTGTTATATTTGTCTGTTTGTAAAATAATTATGCTTCATTTTTAAAAAATCAATCATGAAAAAAATAACATTACTCTTGTCCATATTGGTTTTAGCAGTCATTGGGTGTTCAAAAACAGATAATGACTCCGTTGCTGCACTATCTACAACAACAAATATTTCATCTGTTGATTATGCGACTTTAATTGTTGGCGCATGGCAATTGGTTGAAACTGGAACGCCTATGAATGGCAATCAATTAGGTTGTGGTTCAAGTAGTAGCGACAGCAATAACTATACGTGGTCAAAAGCCGCAGAGACTGAAAAATTGACGTTCAAATCAGATGGTGCATTTCTGCAACAAACGGGCAACGACGCCGATTGCAAAGGCAACTACCTTTTGGGCAGTGGCTATGTTTCAATAAAAACAGATTGTGCACAAGTTGCACCCCGTCAGCCGATAACGGCAATAGGTAAAACGACGCTCGTTTTAGAAAGAACGGATGGCGATCATACTTTTCAGTATAAATATGAGCGTTTGTAATATGGATACTTTTCAAGGGTATATGTCCTAACAACGGCGAGGTTCAAAACTTCGCCGTTGTTATTTAGAAAAACAAGTGATATTGAAAGCAGAAAACGACATTTTTCATTTTGACAAAAAGAAAAAAAAGTACATTTGGTTTTTAAATTAAAACAATAATAAAATGAAATCAATTAAGTCGATCTTTATTCTAATCCTCGTGGTAGGTGCCCTTGTTTCATGCAAAAATGCCCCATCAAAACAAGATACAACCAGTCAAAATGTAGTAGTTTCTGCTGAATCTACAAAAAAAATGGCAGAAACCAATATAGCGAAAGACTCCGGAAAAGAAGAGATTTTAAGCCTTACGGCAATGTTTGTGGACTTCACATTGGGCGATGCAGAACACTATTCGTTTAAGGATAAAGCGGGCAAATCATGGGATTTTGGCGGTTGCGCAGATGAAAAAGTCAAATTCGCAGTTGAGTTACCAGATGCTCAAGCCAATGAGGACAATCGGGGATTTGGTTCTAATAAAGCCCTACAAAAGAAATGGTTTGACCTTAAATATGTCATTCGCAATCAACCTCAATATCAAGATGGACCTATGGCTAAAGTGCCTGTTATCGTTGAAGCAACGATGCAGAAATAGAGGATTTTTTTTTACAAGAAATAGTTTTTTTTACAGAGAGTCATAAAATAAATGATGCGATAAAAGGTTATATATGCCAAAAGGACGCCGTATACTGAGGGGGGGCTATCATAATATAACAAGTGTTTTGTGATAGCCCTAATCGAATATTGATAGGAAATGCCATTTTTTTACATCATATTTGCAATGACAAATAAACAAACTCTTATTTTGATAGTGCGGGTTATTTGTTGCAAACAAGATAAACAGGTAAAATGTACAAAGAAAACACATTAACAAGCTTGAAAAACAACGCTATCACCACCTATCTGAAGGATGCTTTTTGTGAAATGGGTCAAATAGCTCAGTTTTGTATCCGTTATTTCAAGGAAGCCTTATCTCCTCCTTATGAAATGAAAGAGATGTTTCTGCAGTGCTACAATGTGGGCTATAAATCCGTGCCTTTGGTTATGATTACAGGCTTTATTATGGGCTTGGTGTTGACTATACAAGCTCGTCCAACCTTGGCGAAGTTTGGTGCAGAAAGTTGGTTGCCGGGTATGGTTGCGCTGTCCTTAATAAGAGAAATAGCGCCAGTTATTACTGCTTTGATATGTGCTGGAAAAGTTGCCTCTGGTATTGGTGCAGAGTTAGGTTCCATGAAAGTGAGTGAACAAATAGATGCCATGGAAGTGTCTTCTATCAACCCATTCAAATATTTGGTTGTAACGCGTGTGACGGCGACAACCTTAATGTTGCCTTTATTAGTTGTGATTGCTGCGTCAATTGGTATCATGGGAGCTTATGTCGCGTTTAATATTCACGGTCATTCATCTTTATATCGATTTTTTACCAAAGCATTTGAATCGATTGGCTTTTCTGACTTGATACCTGCTGTCATCAAAACATTTTTCTTCGGTTTTGCGATAGGCATAATCGGCTGCTACAAAGGTTATACAGCCTCACAAGGAACAGAAAGTGTTGGCAAAGCCGCTAATTCAGCAGTCGTCGTTGCTTCTTTGAGTATATTTATCTTAGATATGCTTGCGGTACAAATTACTGATCTTTTGGGTTAGTTGTAAGAATAAACAACGCGCAAATAACAAATAACAAAAAAAAAAGTAATGAAACAACCAGATAATGTGGTTATTAATATAAAAGGTTTGTGCAAGTCATTCGGTTCCAATCAAGTACTGAGGGGTATTGATTTGACAATCAAACGGAGCGAGAATGTTGTCGTATTGGGTAAGTCAGGTTCGGGTAAATCTGTTCTTATTAAGTGCGTTGTTGGTTTAGTAGAAGCTGATGAAGGCAGTATTACTGTTTTAGATCATGATATTACTGGCATGGACAATAAAGAACTAAATGAGGTTAGATTAAAAATGGGGTTTTTATTTCAAAATGCTGCCCTTTATGACTCCATGACCGTGCGGGAAAACTTGGAATTTCCATTGAGTCGGACTTTTAAAGAATTGTCAGAACAAGAACGAGAAGAGCGCATCGTTACCGCTTTGCAAGATGTGGGTTTAGAAGACGCGATTGATAAAATGCCCTCCGAATTGTCGGGAGGTATGCGTAAAAGGGTTGGTTTGGCACGGTCGCTGATTTTAGTGCCAGAGATAATGTTGTACGATGAGCCGACAACTGGGCTTGATACCGTTACGTCACGAGAAATAAGTGAGTTGATACTTGCCATGCAAAAGAAAAATAAAACAACATCTATTATCATCACGCACGATTTGGCTTGTGCAAAATTGACGAGTGATAAAGTTGTTGTATTTAAAGATGGCGTGATTACAGCCGAAGGTACGTATGAAGAACTTGAAAAAAGTGAGGACAAATGGGTAAAATCTTTTTTTTAATTAAAATTATAATCCAAGCATAAATATGAAAAACAACACAAATTATGTATTCAAATTAGGCATGTTTGTATCAATTGGTTTCCTGCTACTCTTGATAGCCGTTTATATTATTGGGGCTCAAAAAAACCTCTTCAGTTCGACGTATCGCATTAAAACCATTTTTAGAAATGTGAGTGGTTTAAAAGTCGGCAGTAATGTACGGTTTTCGGGTATCAATATCGGAACTGTAGATTTTATTAAAATTGAAACAGATACGTCTGTGAAAGTTGAGGTCATTCTTCAAAAAGAAGTTCAAAAATTTATTAGAAAAGATTCAAGAGCCAGCATTGGTTCTGAAGGTTTGATGGGCGATAAGATATTGGTGATAACGCCTGGAAGCAGCGACGAAAAACAAGCCGAAGAAAATGATTTTCTCCTTTCCGAGACACCTATAGATATGGACGATATCATGGCGAGTGTCAAAGTCTCTGCTGAAAACTTGGAAATAATAACCGACCAGCTTGCAGCGATTACATACAACATCAACAACGGTAATGGAATGATTTCCAAACTGATAAAAGATGATAAATTTTCCAAAACACTCAACAATACTATGAGTAATTTAGAACAAGGTTCGAAAAGCATGAGTGAGAATATGGAAGCCGCAAAAAGTAGTATTTTGCTAAAAGGTTATTTCAAGAAGAAGAAGAAAAAGCAAGAACAAGAACAAAAAGATAGAGAAGACGCTGCTAAAAAACCGAAAGAAGCCAATACAAAAAAAACACCTGTGAAGGGGCAATGATGGATGTGTAACTTGTTTTGGGTGTTTCCTTGATATATTTTGATTCTCTTTTCCTATTTTTACGTCTCAATGAGAAAGTTAAAGAAATTAAATCGTGGAATAACCTAATCCAAATATGACTAAACAAGAAATCGAAGCTGCTCAAAACGAAGATGCTATGAAACTCGCTGTCTCCAATATAAACCGTCATTTGGCGAAAATATATGAAGGGGGTGGCAAAAAACGCTTAGAAAGACAACGTTCTGAAGGTAAAATGACGGCACGGGAGCGCATTGAATTTTTGCTCGACGAAGGACAACCTCAAATAGAAATCGGTGCTTTTGCCGGTTATGAGATGTACGAAGAATACGGTGGTTGCCCCGCCGCTGGTGTCATTGTCGTCATCGGATATGTCAAAGGCAGGCAGGTCATTGTTGTTGCAAACGATGCGACGGTCAAAGCAGGGGCGTGGTTCCCGATTACGGGCAAAAAGAATTTACGTGCGCAAGAAATTGCTATGGAAAATCGGTTACCCATCATCTATTTAGTGGACTCCGCAGGTGTTTTTTTACCCTTACAAGATGAAATTTTTCCAGATAAAGAACATTTTGGACGCATTTTTAGGAACAATGCGAAGATGAGTGCGATGGGTATTCCGCAAATTGCCGCTATTATGGGCAGTTGTGTCGCTGGAGGTGCGTATTTGCCGATTATGTCTGACGAGGCTTTGATTGTGGAAGGACAAGGCTCTGTTTTTTTGGCAGGACCTTATCTTGTTAAAGCGGCTATTGGCGAAAATGCCGATCAAGAAGTATTGGGTGGTGCAAAAACACATTCTGAAATCAGTGGTGTAACCGATTATAAAGTGCCAAATGATACTGTTTGCCTTGAAACCATTCAAAAATTAGTTGATAAATTCGGACGTTTTGAAAACGCTGGTTTCTCAAAAGTTGAAGCAGCCCCCCCTCTGTATAAACCAAAAGAATTGCTCGAAATTTTCCCTACCGACAATCGTTCGAAACCTTATGACACCATAGAGGTTTTAAAACGTTTGGTGGACAATTCAGAATTGACTTTGTACAAAGAAGACTACGGCAAAACCATCGTTTGTGCCTACGCCCGAATTGAAGGTTGGGCAGTCGGAATTGTTGCTAATCAACGCCTGGTGGTCAAAAATGGACAAGGCGAGATGCAATTTGGCGGCGTGATTTATTCCGATTCAGCCGATAAAGCGACTCGTTTTATATTGAATTGTAATCAAAAGAAAATACCACTTGTGTTTTTGCA
This sequence comes from Saprospiraceae bacterium, assembly GCA_031371355.1. Lineage (GTDB taxonomy): Bacteria > Bacteroidota > Bacteroidia > Chitinophagales > Saprospiraceae > JAAFJT01. Next base: position 775 of record JANMJN010001144.1, on the reverse strand, counting down.
CGATGTGACGGGTTTTATGGTAGGCACTCGTTCCGAACATGGCGGTATCATCAAAGATGGTGCGAAAATGGTAAATGCTGTTGCCAATTCGACGGTTCCTAAATTCAGTATTGTCATTGGCAATTCTTATGGTGCAGGCAATTATGCGATGTGTGGCAAAGCCTACGACCCGCGACTGATAGTGGCTTGGCCTTCGGCTAAAATTGCAGTGATGGGTGGTGCTCAATCGGCTAAGGTTTTGGTACAAATCCAAACATCTTCCATGAAAGCAAAAGGTGAAGTTCTAACCGAAGAAGATGAATTGACCCTTTATAACAAAATAAAAGACCGCTATGACAGCCAAACCACCCCTCAGTATGCAGCCGCCCGTCTATGGGTTGATGCCATTATTGATCCACTGGATACGCGTAAATGGATTGCTATGGGTATAGAAGCGGCAAATAATGCCCCTATTGAGAAGTTTAATGTGGGTGTCATCCAAACGTGATATTTAATCGGTAGGTGCTGCCCATTCTGGAAACATAATAAGTGAACAGATGTGTAGGCACATGAAATTGCTAATAGATAAAATATTCACGTGCATCAAACGTCAAGTATGAGACAACCTTTTTTGGGAAAAACTGTTATTAAATACGCTAATCACCTATTCAGAATATGTATCCTTGTAAACAATTTTTTCATACCTCATCATTATCGAAAAAATTAGGCAATAACAGCTTGATTATCAATGACTTTAGTATTCGTTTTTACGCTTCTCTTTCTGATATGGAAACAG
>JANMJN010001111.1:0-2709 GCA_031371355.1 Saprospiraceae bacterium | reverse complement strand
TACCAAATCAATGTTTCAGGTCCGAATGATGTCCTTATTTTCTCATCAGTCGGTATGGAAACCGTGCGGGAACAAGTCGGTACGCGCACAACGATAGACGTTGTGATGAAAGACGAGGCAAAAGCACTTGAAATGGTCGTTGTCTCAGCTTTGGGTTTCACCGAAAACCGTGATAAACAAGGCAGTGCCACGACAAAAGTTGACCCTAAATCGGTCACACGTTCAGGTGAATCGGGTTTATTGCAAGGTTTAGCAGGTAAAGCTTCGGGCGTGCGGATTACACGCTCGACAGGTGACCCTGGAGCAGGTTCAAACTTTCAGATTCGGGGCGCAAATACGATTACAGGTGCAAGTCAGCCTTTGATTATTTTGGACGGTATTCCGATTTCAAATAGCAGTACAACGGGTTTTGGTGCATCGGCAACAGGCGTAGGTGTGGCGCAACAATCGCGTTTGAACGATATCAATCCAAGCGATATTGAGTCTATGCAAGTGCTGAAAGGAGCTGCTGCTGCTGCTTTATGGGGTTCACGGGCGGCGAATGGCGTTTTGGTTATCACCACTAAAAAAGGAAAATCGGGCAGATTGCAAATCTCTTATGGTATGAATTACTCGGTTGACCAAATCAATGCGCGTCATCCGATGCAAAATACTTTCGGACAAGGTGCGGCAGGTTTATACAACCCAACGGCAACCAACTCTTGGGGCGATAAAATTGCAGATAGAAGTGGTAGTGCCGATAGTTTAGCAACAACGAGTGAGCGTTTTGTAAGCGATATTACAGGTAAAGTATATGCTCCAATAGGTCGCCGTGGCACAGCAGGCATTTTTGTGAAAAATGATAAAACCACGTATGCCGATGCGAACTTTGATGCTATTTTTGGCAATGGTTCTTTTTTAGAAAACACCTTGACAATGAGCGCAGGTTCTGAAAGGTCGCGGACATTTTTCAGTCTTTCCGATTTGAACCAAAAAGGGATTATTAGAGTAGGTAGCGATTATCGCCGCAGTACGATTCGTTTGAACAACGATTATATCGGTGCACACATGAAATTATCTACAAAAGCAGCCTATATCTTAACCAACTCTAACCGTATTCAACAAAACTCCAATGTTTCGGGTTTGTATTTGGGTTTGTTGAGAACGCCACCTGATTTTGATAATGTGGATTACATAGGCACTTATTATGATGCCACAGGCGCGCCTACCGCTGGTCGTCCGCGCAGTTATCGTCGCTATTTGGGTAATGACATCAATCCACAATTCAACAATCCAGAATGGACAATTCGTAAGCAATTGGCACCGAATACGGTTCATCGCTTTTTGGTATCTTCAGAATTGACACTCATGCCAACGGATTGGTTTGATATTACAATACGGGGCGGTGTTGACGGACATTTTGACAAACGGGAGTATTTATTTCCGATTGGCACTGCAGGTGCTGACCGTGTGAATGGTTCGTATCAACATGAATCTATCAGTGATATTGAGACAAATTTAGATATCATCGGTCGAGCGACACAACGTTTGACGAAGGACATCAGTGGTACTTTTATTTTGGGTTATAACTTAAATGACCGCAAGCGATTGAACCTCTATGGTCAGTCCCGCAATTTTATTGTCAATACAGATTTGAAAAACTTTATCAATGCGGGTTCAACCAGTGCGAATAATTCTACTTTGAAAACAGGTTCAAATCGCGGTTATACGACATTGAATTTCGATTTCAAAAACCAGTTGTCTATCAACGCTACAGGCGCATTGGAAGCCGCTTCGACGATAAAAGGCAATTTCTTCTACCCCTCAGTAGATGCGGCTTGGCGATTCAATAAATTGAAAGCTTTTAAAGAATTGGGATGGTTGTCACTCGGCAAATTAAGGGCTTCCTGGGGACAAGTGGGTGTGCGTCCAAGTGCTTATCGTTTTACAACAGTTTATGAATCAGTGGCTTATGACACCTATGACGACCCGCTCGATCCTGCGTTTTTTGGCGGTGGCTATCGTTTAGATAATTCGAAAGGCAACGACAATTTGCGTCCAGAAATCAAAACAGAATGGGAATTGGGTACTGATTTGCGCTTCTTCGAGAATCGCTTGTCCGTCTCGGCTTCTTATTACAATAATGAAATCAACGATATATTATTGAATGTCGGTCGCACGCCTTCTTCGGGCTTTACAAGCCAATATGCCAATGCAGGTGTGATGACAAACAAAGGTTGGGAAACAGATTTTAATCTTGAATTTTTCAAAAAAGGCGATTTGACACTCAATATTTATGGCAATGCCAATCAGACTATCAATAAAGTAGTGGATTTGAGAGGCACTCGGACGATTGACTTAACAGGACAATCTATGAGTTCTCGTGCTGTTGAAGGTTATCCATTGGGTGAACTTTGGGGACCAAGAGCTTTGCGCGATGCCAATAACGCGTTTATTTTAGATGCCAATGGCTATCCGCAAGTGGATATTGAACAAGGTCCTCTCGGCAATCCAAATCCAACATGGCGCGGCGGTTTGGGCTTAAATATCAGTTATAAAAACTTTGATTTCAATATTTTATTTGAAACATCGCAAGGTGGCGTTATTTCGCAAGGCACAAAATCCGTACTCTACAACTTCGGTACACATGCAGAAGTGGGTAATGAAGTCACTTTGACCAAAGAAATGAAAAACGTAGCTGGAAAAGTCTATCCTGCAGGTTCAGTTGTC
>JANMJN010001104.1:0-2508 GCA_031371355.1 Saprospiraceae bacterium | reverse complement strand
TTAATTCCTTCAAGCAGACTTTCATTTTATGTGAAAAATCGGCTTTTGATTCTGCACCTTGAGCTTCGCCATAGTTGAGTGCGGGAGATGTTCCTGATCTTGTCAGTTGCCCACCCAAATGCTTGCCTGCAAATGTTTTAGGCAATGCTTCGGCAACAGAAATACATCTGACTGCAAAATCAATAAGTCGTTCTTCCAAATCATATTTGGTTGTAGTTGAGTTTGTCATAGTCCCAGTCTTAGTTAAAAGTTCAAAAATAAGTTTTTTTTTGAAAAACGAATGTAAATGCCGCGCCCTCCTTTTACATTTTACATTCGTTAATTTACATTTTACATTTAAAAATACTTCTACATTTTACATTCATCAATTTACATTAAAAAATCACTTTACGACCTTCATATTCACAGCATCCCACTTGATCACTTTCTTTTGTTGCGCACTCATATTGCAAGCCAAAGACGGTGCGGCGGCGCGCAAACCAAAGGTCGCATCTTCAAGACATGGTTTTCCGGCACGGATAGACTCAAAGAAGTTGATAAAATGGTCTAATCGTGAATCATATCCTGCGGGTGCTTTGAAGTTGATTTCTTCATTCCAAGTGTTCTTAGTCGTGGCATCGCCGAATTTAGCCATGTGCCATTGCTTATATTCTTCTTTTTGTTTGGCTGAAAAACTGGTGTAACTGTCGTAACCGCCATAACCTGTGGTCAAAGGGCGTTTGAAAGATTTGACTGTCAAGCTGTTGCCGCCAATGTCAATGACCCCCTCAGTACCGACGAGGCGTGTATAGGATTTGCCGCCGTTACCGTCGGACAAATTGACGCGGGTGTAAAACTGAAACGACGGGTGCATGTCCGTTTTCGGATAATCCATAATGCCTGAAACAATGTCAAAAGCGTCGCGTCCGTCTTTCCAATAGTTCAAATCGCCTAAAGCGAAGATGCGGTTTGGACCTATTGCACCTGTGATGGTATGCAAAGCCGTAACACTGTGTACAAAAAGGTCGCCTGCCACGCCTGTACCGTAATCCGTGTAATTGCGCCAACGGAAAAAACGAGTGATGTCAAAGGGGACTTTAGGTGCGCGTCCTAAAAAGCGATCAAAATCCACGTTTTGCGGCGAAGCATCGGTTGGAATCGCATATTGCCAAGCACCGCGCGCATCAGCACGGTCAGTGACGGCTTCTGCATGGGTTAATTCGCCGATGATACCTGAGGCTAATTGCTTTTTAGCTTCGGCTGTCACCACACTGCTGGCACCTTGGCTACCGACTTGGAAGACTTTGCCGCTTTTTTTCTGTGCAGTAATAATGGCATGACCGTATTCTATCTTTTGAACCATGGGTTTTTCGCAATAGACATGTTTCCCAGCGTTCAAAGCGGCGATGCCTATGACGTCGTGCCAATGGTCGGGCACACAAACGAGTACGGCATCAATGTCTTTACGTGCGATGACTTCGCGATAGTCGCGGGTCGTCATAATCGCATCGCCCCATTTTTCTTTGGCGAAGTCTAAACGCCCATCATAAAGGTCGCAAACGGCAACCAACTCGGTTCCTTCAACTTTGAGGGCTGCATCCATATCGTAATGTCCGATAATGCCCGCCCCAATGAGTCCGAGCCGTATTTTATCATTTACTGTCACTTTTGCCGTGGACTGTAAGGTGCGCGTGGCACGGCTGTGTGCACTTGTGCCAAGCGTTATGGCGGCGGTTGTACCTGTTAGTTTTTTTATAAAATTACGTCTTTCCATATTGAATTTAAACGATTTTTGAATGACTATTAGATTTTTAGCTGTTTATACTGAGGGGGTGGTTGGACTTGGTTTTTCCTGAATCATTTTTGCGATGCGCCAAAATAAAAATGCTCCTGTTACTACAATCAATACCCAATAAGCTGTCATATCACCCGTTGCGGTGGGTGTTTGACCACGCACTCTTGATAGATAAGTCATAAAAAAGATAAGCCAAACGTAGAAAATATACACATTTTGCATCGTCGGCAAAGGCAAGGAAACGAACAGCTTTCTTTGATACACAAAAGGCATCACGACTATCATGCTGTAAGCCAATGCACCGCCCGCTACGCGAAAAGGGACGAGTTCAAAGCCACTCAATACGACTGCTATCGCTAAAAAGACCCAATGAATGATGTGTATGACTGCAAAATCTTTCGTCAATTGGGTCTTGATAGACAAGGGGATGCTGCCCGATTCTACTGTGGGGTGGCGTGTGGCATAAATACCATAAAATAAGAAAAACATGAGCGAAACACGCCCCGACAAGCGGGCAGATGCTTGGAAAAACAAGGTGGTGTCGCCTTTACTTTCAATAAAAGCTAATAACATGACAAGCAATTCAAGGGCTATGCCTAACATAAGGAGTTTGGATACTTTATTTTTCATTCTTTTGATTATGTATGATTTTTTTGACCACTGATTGGGCTGATTTGACTGATTTACACTGATTTTTTTTTGTCATCCTGCAAGGAACTAAAGAAAAAATCAGT
>JANMJN010001103.1:0-1670 GCA_031371355.1 Saprospiraceae bacterium | reverse complement strand
CCTGTTGATGACACAAAATTGTGAATAGAATGTGGGTTCTCAAACTGCTTTTTCCCATCCGAAGGACTCTCCTTTTCAATAATTTCCATAGTTTTTATGTCTTTTTCCTTTACAAACAGCGTTCCGAACAACTTCGTTTCTATGAAGAGTGTATCGCCCTGTTTTTCGATGAGCGTGCCTTTAATCACGCTACTATCACGCATCTCAATCAACACTTGTTGGGTTGGTTGTTGTTTTATTTGTCCAAAAAGGGAAATGGACATACAGAAAAGGAGTACGAAAAGGGTCGTTTGTTTATTTTTCATTGTTTTAATGAGATTAAAAGGCGTTGCAATAATTTATGTTTTAAAAAACAAATGTAGGGAATAAAAGTCATTACCCTCAATGATTTTCATTATGTTCAAGCACACCTGAAAACCTTCAAATTTGCCCTTATAAAACAAGATTTTATAACAATAATAAATATAAGTAACATGACCACGACTGATAAAAAACAAGTCTATTTAAAAGACTTACACTTTGAGCACCGCATATGGCTCAATGAATTGAATTTTGTAAAAGATGAATTAGCTATCTTTACAAATCGCTTAAGTGAAGTAGAAGGAAAAAATACGGCGGCAGACTTTAGTGCCTTAGCAGAAAGCTTTCAAAACCGCTTAATTCGGCAAAAAGAAGTTGTTTATGAATTAAGTCATGAGATAAAAGAACATGAATCGGCTTTAGCAGACTATGCCGAAGAGTTTCCAATTGCCATTGACCACGTTCATTTTGATGACCATAAGGAAGTACGTGGAAAAATGGCGCGTTTTACAGTATTGTACGCTGAATTTAAAGCTGAATTTATGCGTTTTATAGCAAAATGGATGTAATTAATGGTGAATAATTTAATGGTGAATGATTCACAATTCACCATTAAAAATAGAATTATGCAAAACAATCCACACCCTTTTACAGGTCTATCCGATGCAGCAGTCACCGATTCGCGCAAGCAAAATGGGGCGAATATGCTTGAAAAAAAGAAAAATTATGCTTGGTTACACGTCTTGAAAGAGACGGTCAGCGAACCCATGTTCATCCTTTTAGTGGCATGTACCGTAATATATTTCTCCCTCGGCGAACTGTCCGAAGGCTTTTTTATGTTGGGTGCTATCATTTTGGTCTCTGCCATTTCCTTTTATCAAGAGTCAAAAAGCAAACAAGCATTGGAAGCCCTCAAAGCCTTTACAGAACCGTCGGCAACGGTGATTCGGAACAATACAGTCGTTGAAGTTTTATCAGAGGACATCGTTTTAGGCGATTTTATCATTGTTTCAGAAGGTGAATTGTTTCCTGCCGATGGTCGAATTGTCCAAATCAATGATTTTTCTGTCAATGAATCCATACTGACAGGCGAGGCGTTTGCAGTATTTAAAGATATGACTGCACCCGACAATAATCAAGTTTATCAAGGCACTTTGGCGCAGTCGGGGCAATGTATCTTTGAAGTCACTGCTATCGGACAAGCGACCAAATTAGGTCAAATTGGTGCGTCATTGGACAATATTGAAACTGAAAAGACGCCGTTACAAGTTCAAATCGACAGTTTTGTAAAGAAAATGGCGGCGGTTGGCACTGTTGTCTTTCTCATCATTTGGGGCATTAATTATTATCAAACAGCAGACGTTTTGCAA
>JANMJN010001048.1:0-12444 GCA_031371355.1 Saprospiraceae bacterium | reverse complement strand
TCGCCGCTTAACATCAACCCAGCCTTGACAGGTGTATTCAATGGAGATTACCGCACGACAGGCAACTTTCGTAGCCAATGGCAAGGTGTACCTGTATCATACCTAACGATATCAGGCTCTTTCGATATGAAAGTGGAGAGTAGGAAGCATACTGGTTCTTCTCCTTTTCGCGTCGGTGCTTTTTTGAGCCACGACAATGCGGGTTGGTCAAAACTTAATAACACCAGTATTTATCTAAGCGGCTCATATTTGAAAGCTCTAACGAAGCAAGATTTTTTGAGTGGCGGACTTTCCCTCGGTATCAATCAACGGGCGTTCAAAACAGGTGATTTGACTTGGGATGATCAATACATTGAAAAACGTTTTGACCCGAACGTCATCAGCGCAGATGCGACGATATTTGACCAATCTATCTTTTATCCTGACTTGTCTATTGGTGGTAATTACCATAGTCAAGTGCCAGGTAAACGTTCAGGTCTTGATTTAGGTTTAGGCGTTTTTCACCTTAACCAACCTAAAAAAAGTTTTAGAGGAGAACCTGCCGTAAAATGTGAAATACGTTACAGCCTTTCAGGTTCTACAAATATCGCGTTGAATGAAAACTTCGACTTATTACTTGACCTCATGGGACAATGGCAAGGACCGCACCGTGAAATATTAGGCGGCTTTGGTGGGCGTTTGTATATTGTTGATAAGCGTACAAAGCAAATTGCAATTCAAGCAGGCTTGACGATTCGCAGTGGTGATGCTATTTCTCCCCATATTGGATTATTATACAATAGATGGAAAGTGGGTCTGAACTTCGATTCTAACTTCTCTAACTTCAAAACTGCAACAAATCGCTTTGGTGGACCTGAAATTAACTTTATTTACATTTTTGCGAAAGTACCACCAGCAAAATTCTGTCCGTTGTGCCCTGTTTATTTATAACATGCACACCCCTCAGTAAAAAACAAAATGGCGATTCGTTTCGCACACTTAGAACACTTATTCAGACACGTATCTTACAATACAATCTTATACAATGAAAAGATTCATTATCGCATTTATCTTTCTTGGGTTGATGGTGGCAAATGCTACCTACGCACAAGTCATTACGGCGAATCAATTCCAAAACAAAGCAGATGCTGCTTTTGAACTCAAGGATTATAATACTGCGTTAGCTCACTATATGACTATCTTGAATGACGAGCCAGACCGTACTGACCTCTATTGGAAAACAGCGGAATCTGCACGTATTACACGCCGTTTTGATGTAGCAGAGAAATACTACGAAGCGGTTTCTAAAAATCCTGATTTATATAAAACACAACCCTTGCTAGACTATAAGTTAGCAATGGTTAAGAAAAGCCTTGGCAAATACGACGCTGCTATTGCTTTGTTTCAAAAATATACGACTACAGCGGGTGAAATGGCAACATCTGCAACCTCCGAAATTGAAGCGGCAACTTGGGCTAAAGAGATGACTCAAACAAGAGCCTATGAACCCATTCATCTGAACGAGATGGTTAATACCATATATATAGACGCGGCACCTGTGCGTCATGGGGACTTGTTGTACTATACATCAGCATATTTCAAAACGCCAGATGCCGCTCCTGTTACAAATGTTTATTCTTCTAATTTAGTTGATAAAGCTACGCCTTTAGCTATAAATTCACAAGCTGACGGTGTTTATACCGCTTATTATGCCTTAAATACTGAGGGGTCTCGTTTGTACTATAATTTATGTGAGCAAGAGGAAAGCAGTGCTTTTCATTGCCAAATCTATGTTCGCGAGAAATCGGCAGATGGTACTTGGGGCAAACCAACACTTTTGGATACAAATACAGTCAATATTACTGGCTTTACAGCAACTCAACCGAATATCGGTTTTGACAAAGCCAAAGGAAAAGACGTTTTATATTTTGTTTCAGATAGAAGAGGCGGCAAAGGTGGTTTAGATATTTGGGCGGCTGATATTGAGGCAAATGGTACTGTCAATGCGCCCGTAAATTTGTCGGCTATCAACACGACAAAAGACGACATCACGCCTTTTTTCATGAAAGGACCTCAAATTTTAGCCTTTTCTACTGAGGGGGGTAAAACTTTAGGTGGTTTCGACATTTTTACGTCTCAATTGGGTGAAACGGGTTTTGCGGAAGCTGTAAACATCGGCTATCCGATGAATACGAGTTACGATGATATGTACGCTTCTTTTAGTCCTGAAAACGCTAAGTATTATTTTGTGTCAAATCGTCCAGGTGGTTTATGCGGAAGTGACAAAAAGGATTGTGTTTGTAATGATATTTATGAGCATATTATTCAAGTAAATCTTGATGCATCAACTTTTTTGGCAGGCGGGGGCAAAGCACTGATTGGTTGTCAGATTGACCTTGTTGACCTCGAAACTGGAAAAGTTGTCAAGCAAGTTATCAATAAAGAAGGCAATAGCTTTCAATTTCCACTTTTGCCCAACAAAAAATATCAGCTTATCGCTTCAAAAAGTGGCTATATGCCAGATACGATAATTTTCAATACCATCATTTCAGGTGCTAAATTGGCAATGGCAGGTGCTGATTCTGATATATCAATATCTGATGTTGGTATTTATGCCCCCGTTACGACGATTACAAAAAAGCTGATATTGAAACCAACGCTCAAATTGGATATATATGTTTTTGATAAAATTAACCGTAAAGCCTTAAATGGTGCTACGGTTGAGATTCGCAGTGAAAATGGCAAAACCCTTTATACAACAGAGACCTTAAAAGGTAACTTATTGACTTGGGGCGGTATTGAGTTTGGAAAAACCTATCAGCTCATTGCGTTTAAACAGACTTTTGAAAATGACTCAAAATTGCGCCCTATTGAGACTTGGAGTTCAACGGTAACAAAATTTGTTTATACAGATTCTTTGTATTTGACTCCTTTCAGTGGGTTGCCTTTGACCTTGTATTATGACAATGATTATCCAGACCCGCGTTCTCGCAAAATGACAACGGTTTATACATATAGTGAAACCTATGTACCTTATTATAACAAGCAAGCTGAATATTTGACAGCATATTATAAAGACAATAATGATGTCAGTGCCAGTGGAGCCAATGAAATTTCTAACTTTTTCCAAAATAATATTAAGTTAGGCTACGATAAATTGAATGAATATTCTAATAAACTCATAGAATATTTGACCAATGGCTACGGTATGGAAATCGTACTTGAAGGTTATGCTTCTCCTTTAGCAGAAAATGAATACAATCGTATTCTCACATCTCGGCGTGTAAGTGCGGTCATTAATCATTTTGAAAAATATCAAAACGGTATTTTCCGCACATTTATAACAAATGGTCAATTACGATTAACGGTCAGACCTTACGGTGAAGAAAAAGCCGATAAAGGTGTGAGTGATGACGCTAAAAATCGCCGCAAATCTGTTTACAGCGTTGCAGCCATGAAGGAACGTAAAGTTGAAATAAAGGAAATCAACGTTTTTCAATACAATCCAAATGATGGTTATAGTATCAGTAATGCTTTAGGTATCTATTTAGATATTAAAGCATTAGCTAGACCGCCTTATAATACGACATTAGGAGACGTGGATAGAATAAACAGCTACTCAGTTGTGACTAAAGGTGGGTATGTAAGAGAAAAAGGGGTTAGCAGTAAGAATTCAAAAGATGCCTCTACTTCGGGCTATACAAACAGTGGCTCTTCTACCAATAAATCGGCATCTCAAAAACGCTACGAAGTTGTTTTTGTGGACTCTTATACGGGTGAAATCATTAAAAAAGGTGCTTCTATTGAGCTATATGATCAGTATGCCGACAAAATGGTTGGTAAGGCTAAGAGAAGAGGTAAAAAGTATTATTATAACGTTGATTTGTCAAAAAACTATTTAATCAAAGGTTCCGCTTTAGGTTATAGTGAAACCACGTTTAGTAAATCAGGCAGTTATACTGAGGGGGGCAATTCGATGGCACCTGATACGATGTTTTTGTTACCATTTGGTCGTTTACCATTACCCTTGTATTTTGACAATGATAAGCCTACCGGTGAAGCCACAAAAGAATCAACGGCTTTTACTTATAGTGAAACCTATCGTCCATTTATTTCACGCAAAAGTGATTTCATCAGTGCATATAATAAAATTTTGGCTGCAAATGGTGGCGTATCTTCAAATGAAATGAATGCTTTTTTTGAAAAAGACATCAAGAAAGGTTACGAACAACTGGTTGGTTATTCTAATATAATGAAATCGTATCTTCAAAGTGGTCATCAACTCGAAATCGTTTTAGAAGGTTACGCTTCTCCATTAGCGAATGCGGAATACAACCAAAAGTTGTCGAGTCGTCGCGTCAATTCTGTCATTAATTATTTCTCAAGTTTTAGTAGTGGCTCTTTAAAGAAATACATCAAAAGCGGGCAATTGAAAATAAGTGTTCAGCCACATGGCGAAGTCAATCCAAATGTCAGCGATGATGAAAAAAATGCTTCATCTATCTATAGTATCGAGGCTTCACGTGAACGGAAGGTTGTTATTAAAGACATCATTATTTTAAATAATGTACATTACAAAAAATAAGCGCGGTTGAGTTAGCATCTCATCTAACGGTTCAATAATAAAAAATTTTACCCAAATCTCGATACATTAAAAAAAAAGACAAGACATGAACAGTCTATATAAAATAATGAAAATATGTATTTTAGCACTTGTTGCCTTTTTGCCAATAGGGATGCAAGCACAAACCATTTCTGTTGCAGTTTCGGTTAAAGAACCCACTTGTTTTAGCTGGACAAATGGCGAAGCGACGGCTACAGCAACAGGTGGTACGTCTCCGTATTCTTACACTTGGAGCAATGGGCAAGGCGGAGGACAAACCCTTTCTGGCGTTCCCGCTGGAAATTACATTGTTACGGTAACAGATGCTGCCAATCGTCAAACAATCAAAAGTTTTACAGTTGGGCAGCCGCCTTTACTCGTGCCAGTTGCTACCGTTATTGGTAATTCATGCGATGCGGGCGCTTCTTACGTAGGCACGGCAACGGGTGGTATAGCTCCTTATACCTATGCTTGGCGTGATTTGGGCACGAATCAAATGACAAATGGCGCAACATTGACTGCTCCTGCCATTGGTTCTTATCATCTTTCCGTCACAGATGCTAAAGGCTGTACAATCACTAAAGTCGTTAATGTCAAACCGCTTAAAGTCATGGTCATCGCTAAAGCCGCTACTTGTGGTGGAGCATGTGATGGTACGGCAGAAGCTTGGGTTGACGGTGGTACACCACCACTCACATACCTATGGAGTACTGGTGCGACAACGGGTATTATTTTCCCTTTACCGGGCGGTGATTACTCCGTTACGGTTACGGATGCTCTCGGTTGTACCAAAGTAGCAACGGGAACCGTATTCGAACCGGCTGTTATCAAACCGAATTTAACAGTAACTGGGCAATGCTCTGGTTCTGCTACGGCTACGGTCGCGCCAACAGGCGGCCGGGCACCTTTAACCGTTCGTTGGAGCACAGGCGCGACGACTAATACAGTGACAAACTTAGCGCAAGGCGGTTATTTCGTAACGGTTACAGATGCTGCCGGATGTCAAAAAGATACATTTTTCAAGATAAGTACAGGCGTTCTAGGCTTGAATATTACTAAAACCGATGCCAGTTGTAGCGGCGTTGCCTCGGGTTCTGCAACAGTCAATGTGACAGGTGGTGCCATCGGAGACTATTCTTATCGTTGGAATAATGGCGCAACAACGGCGACAATTTCAAATCTTACAGCAGGTACTTATACCGTAACAGTTACAGATGGCGGCGGTTGTACATCTTCGCAATCGGTTATTATTCAATCTATTGGCAATTTAGTTCTACAAACGGCTTTCACGAATTCCGTTTGTGGCGGCTCAACAGGTACAGCAACAGTTACCTCTATTTCAGGCGGCACTGCACCTTATACTTATCTTTGGAGCAACAATGCAACAACCCCCTCAGTATCAAACCTCGCTGCGGGTAATTATACAGTGACGACAAGAGATGCGAGTGGTTGTACGGCTACAGCTTTCTTTACGATTCAGGGACAGGGCAATCTGACTATGGCGGTTTCTTCATCTCCAACATCTTGCGGTGGTAGTACAGGTATGGCAACAGTTACAAGTGTCACTGGCGGGACTGCACCTTACACCTATCGGTGGCACAATGGCGCGACGACACAAACTATTTCAAATGTCGGTACAGGCGTCTATTTCGTAACCGTTACGGATGCGGCGGGCTGTACGGCTTCACGTTCGGTTGAAGTTCAAGCAACAAACGGTCTTCAAATTACTGTTTCTAATACAAAAGCGGATTGTAATGGAGCAAACGGTACTGCAACCGTAACAGGTATAACAGGCGGTGCTGGACCTTACACATATAAATGGAGTACAGGCGCCACTACGGCTTCAATATCGGGGCTACCTGTTGGCTCTTATACGGTAACCGTGAATGATGTATCGGGCTGTTCCACGGCAACAACGGTTGTTATTGGTGCAAATTCTAACATCGTTTTATCAACTTCAACGACCCCCTCAGTATGCGGCGGTGCAACAGGAACGGCATCGGTTGTAATCGTATCAGGTGGCTCATCTCCGTTTACATACAAATGGCACAATAGCGGAACGACGGCAACAATTGTCGGGTTAGCTGCAGGACCTTATTTAGTAACGGTTACAGATGCAACGGGTTGCACACGTTCAACATCAGTTGACGTGCAGGCTGTTAGCAATATCGTAACCACAACTAATTCAACACCTGCGATTTGCATAGGCGCAACAGGGACTGCGGTTGCAAATGTAACAGGTGGCACAGCGCCATTCACTTACCTTTGGAGTAATGGTGCACCAACTCAAACAATCATAAATTTGCTTGCAGGTAACTATACCGTTACTGTAACCGATTCAAAAGGTTGTACCTCTCCTGCTTCATCTGTAATCGTACCGTCAACGACATCAATCATTAATGCGATACCGTCTATTTCAAACGCTTCATGCGGTAAAGTAAATGGTCAAATAAATATTTCACCCATTGGTGGAACAACACCGTTCACTTATAAATGGAGCGACCTGTCAAGTCAAAATCAACCTAAAGAGCGTACAGGACTTGGTGTGGGTACTTATTCTGTTATTATTACAGATAATAATGGTTGTACAACAACCTTATCAAACCTAAGAGTCATTGATACAGGCTCGGTCAAGGCACAAGTTGCCCTTCAACCACAAGGTTGTACTGGAGATAGTATCATTATGCGTTTGACGAATAACTCAACTGCACAGTCGGCAAGCATCACCTATTCTTGGTTATTTACAGGAAATCGGACATCAACGGTCAAAAGCCCAGAAGTTTTATATGGTACTCTTGAAGGTGAAGCGCGCCTCATTGCCCGTTCTGCTGAAGGCTGTTTGGACACTTTACTTTTGAGATTCCCTCTCGATATTATCAAAGTAGATGTGCCTGATACGGTTATGACTTGCGTTAATACACCTGTCATCATAACAGCGAATAATCAAAATCCAAATTTTACGCCCAAATATCTATGGGCAAATGGTGCTACAACGGCATCAACAACCATTACGCCCGCCCTTGGTGGGGTAACTAAAACTTTTGTAACGATTACAAACTCTTATGGTTGTAACAAAAAAGACTCGGCTTTAGTCGTAACAATACCCAATATCAATACTCCTGACTTATCGTGGAAACGCAGTTGCGAGCCTTTCAAAATTTCATTTTTCAACACCAACTCGAACGCGGGTCAATGGCGTTGGATATTTGGCGACCCAGGCAATCCATCGGCGGGTTCAGTTGCCAACAATCCGAATTATACCTATACACGGGCGGGAACATTTACGGTGACTTTAGTGCCAACGACTTTGTCTTGTTTGAATTCTGTTACTATCACTGTCAATGTATCTGATAAAAATGCCGTTTCAGTTGACGCAGGTAATGACACAACGGTTTGTTCCAACAATCGAATCACACTTAAAGGAACAAGTAATGAAGGAAATTTTGAATGGTCAAACAATCGCACATTTTCGACTGTTGCTGGAACAGGCGCTACTTTACTCGTTACGCCAACACCAGGTAGAAATATCTATTACATTCGCAGTAAAAACGCAGACAATTGTTCGTCAATTGATAGTATTATTGTCAATAACAACACCATAAATATCAACCGTACAGCGACTGTTGACCTGTGTGTCAGTATTGATAAACCTATTACAGTAACAAATTTGAATGCTGGAGATCGCTTAAATGTTACATGGTCACCGCCGAGCTTAATATCAGGGTTCACAGGTAATGACTCACTTCGTCCTATTGTTCGCGCCAATGCAGATGGCACACTTATCGGAACGTACAGAAATCAGTTCGGTTGTACGTTGAAAGACACCATTATATTAAAATCACATGTCGTAGATGCAAAAGCAACAGCGACTGCAAAAACGATTTATGTCAATGACGCTTTAACGCTCAATGCTGGTCCAACTGGCACAGGCTATACTTATGCATGGTCGCCTACTGGTTCTGTTACCAACCCGAATGCTGCTACAACAGCAGCAACACCTAAGATAAATACAACTTTTATCGTCACTGTAACAGATGGTTTTGGCTGTACCGATACCGCTCAAGTTGCCTTGCGTGTTCTCGTCCCTCAATGTGATGAGCCGTATATTTTCATTCCTCGTGCCTTTACGCCTAATGGTGATGGTACAAATGACCTTATATATGTACGAGGTGATTATTTAACCTCTGTCGAGTTTGTTATTTACAATCGTTGGGGCGAGCAAGTGTTTGCAACAAAAGACAAAACCATCGGTTGGGACGGTAAATTCCACGGCGAACCCGTTTGTCCCGATGTTTATGGCTACTACGTCAAAGGCGTTTGCCAACAAGGAGAGCAGTTTTTTAAGAAAGGCAACATAACCGTGTTGAAATAATTTTCCAAACGAATCTTAAGTCGCGCGTCCTGCTTCCCCAGAAGCAGGACGCTTTTTTTTATGATAGAATGCCCAATATACTGAGGGGGAAAATATAGGAAGAATAGCATTATTCAACATTCGTTAATCATTATTCGATATTAAAAAATTTCTAACTAATTTTGCGCCCTTGTTTTACCAGTTCAATTTTCAAATATTAAAAACATCATTTTTTTATGAATTTTAACGGATCTCAATTCGATATTCAAGGCATCAATCCCATTGACCTTTGCGAACAATATGGCACACCCCTTTATGTCTATGATGCACAAGTCATTGAAAATCAATATAAAATACTGAGGGGGGCATTTTCTGATGTGCCTCACTTACGCATCAACTTTGCGGTCAAAGCATTGACAAATTTGTCGGTTTTGAAGTTTATGAAACGTCTGGGTTCATGCGTTGATACTGTCAGTATCGAGGAAGTTAAACTGTGTTTGCGAGCAGGATTCGAGCCACAAGAAATTGGTTTCACGCCAAGTGGTGTGCCTTGGGCTGAAATACAAGAATCCGTTAGTCTCGGTGTCAAAATTCACTTGGATTCCATATCCCTTTTAAAGCAATTTGGAGAGACTTATGGCGCATCCTATCCAGTAGGCATACGCCTAAATCCACTCGTAATGGCAGGCGGTAATTTGAAAATATCGACGGCGCATGAACGCTCAAAATTTGGCATTTCTATTCTACAACTCGATGTTATTCAACAAGTTATGTCTGAAACAGGCTTAATCGTTGAAGGCTTGCATCAACATACAGGCTCTGAAATTAAGGAATCGGACACGTTTTTGAAAGTCTCTGAATTAATTTTTGAAGCGGCGCATCAATTCCCCGATTTGCAATATATTGACCTCGGCGGTGGCTTCAAAGTGCCTTACAAACCCCATGAAAAAGGAACGAATATGTCGAAAGTGGGCGCAGCCGTTTCAGAGCGTTTTAATGCATTTTGCAAAAAATATGGTCGTGACCTTGAACTTGTTTGGGAACCGGGTAAGTTCCTCGTGGCGCAGTGTGGAACGCTGCTCGTCAACGTTACTGTCATCAAACAGAATCCTACAATCTCGTTTGTACATGTGGATTCTGGACTCAATCATCTCATTCGTCCCATGATGTACGATGCCTATCATGAAATCGTCAACGTCTCTAATCCTTTGGGAGACAAGAAGTTATATCACATCGTCGGATATATTTGTGAGACCGATAACTTAGCAGAAGACCGGGAAATGCCTGTAATTACTGAGGGGGATATTTTGGGTATCCAAAATGCTGGCGCTTATTGTTTTACGATGGCTTCAAACTATAACAGCCGCGTTCGTCCACCAGAAGTATTGGTCTATAACGGCAAAGCTCACCTTGTACGTGAACGCGAGACTTGGGAAGACATCGTAAGAGGTCAAATTGAAGTCGAAGTGTAAAGACGTATTTGAATAAATGCACAAAATAAAAAAAGGATAACTGTACAAACAGTTATCCTTTTTTTTGTAAAACGGGTTATTTCAAAATTTTTGAAGGTGATTTCATGCTTTTGCCGAAATCTATTATAATTTAGCGTAAGCATTTTTAATTTTGTCATACACGTAATTAAATACTCATTTTCATCAAAATCGAAAATATTATGAACAATCATGAACGCTCTCGGCGTCATTTTATCAAACAAAGTGCGGTGCTTTTAGGTGGTGTTTTAGCGCCCCCCTCAGTTGCTTCGTCCCTCGCAATGACTTTTTTAGAACAAAAACGCGCCAAACACATTGGCATGCAACTGTATTCTGTCCGCGAAGCTGTAAAAAAAGACCCGAAAGGGACCCTGCAGCAATTAGCCGCTATGGGGTACAAAGAAGTTGAGCCTGCTGCCTACATTTATCCGGAAGCCTATACAAAACGGTTAATTTATGGCAATTCCGCTAAGGAATTTCGCAAAATGACAGACGATTTAGGCATCAAAACGCCTTCAAGTCATGTCGTTTTCAGTATGAAACATTGGGATGACTCAAAAAAGGATATGGTGGATATGTGGAAACAAGTGATTGAAGATGCTTTGATCATGGGTCAAAAATACATCATCAGCCCTTCTTTTGATGCGGATAAAACCAATTTAGATGCCGTCAAACGGGGCATTGACATTTACATTAAAGTGGGTATGATAACCGAAAAAGCGGGTTTGCGCTTCGGTTTTCACAATCATCATGTCGAGTTTACACAAAAATTTGGCGAAGACTACTTGTACGACATCATGCTCAAAGGCTTTGATTTGAAATATGTCTGTCAACAACTGGACATTGGCAATATGACGGCGGCGAAAGTTGACCCGATGCGTTGGCTCAAAATGTTCCCTAAGCATTTTGAACTCATGCATGTCAAAGACAGTGAAGGTGTTAAATTTGAAAGTACCACTTTGGGCGATGGGATTGTGAATTTAGATGAGATTTTGGGTTTTGCGCGCAAAAAAACCAATATCAAATATTGGGTCATAGAGCAAGAGTCGTATGGTGACAAAACGCCTTTTGAGTGTATGAAAATTGATTTGGAACGCTTCAAGGGGCAGTATAAATTTGGATAGAACACTGATTGGACAGATTCGACTGGTTTTCACTGTTTTTTCTTTTGTCATCCCGGAGGGAACTTAAAAATCAGTGAAAACCAGTCGAATCAGCCCAATCAGTGGTCAAAAATTCAACAATCATTAAAACCAATCACAATGAAACGTAGGTCTTTTATCAAAAATATGTCTTTTGCTTCCGCTATTCTTTTAGGCGGGGGCATCCAAGAACTAACCGCAGCCGAAGTTTACGAAAGCCGCAAAAAAGTAAAATTGCGCTTTGCCGTCGCTTCCGATGCGCATTATGGTCAACCTAAAACCGAGTTTGATGCGTTTTTCGATACCGTAACGGCACAAATAAATGCCTTTCACAAACAGCAATCCTTAGATTTTTGTGTGATTAATGGTGATATTATTCACAATGAAAAGCCTTTACTTGCTGTGACCAAACAAAAACTCGACGCTTTGACTATGCCTTATTACGTCACACGAGGCAATCACGATATGGTGACGGCGGAACATTGGAACGAGGTGTGGAATATGCCGCTTAATCACGATGTTGTTGTCAAGAAAAACGCTGTTTTACTCGGCGATACATCTAACGAAACGGGTAAATACTTGTCACCCGATTTGGAGTGGATGCAAGCAAAGTTAGAAGCCCATAAAAACCGCAAAAATGTCTTCATTTTTATACATATTCCCCAAGCCAAATGGACGGCTAATGGCATTGATACACCCGCTTTTTTTGAATTAATAAAAAAACATCCCAATGTCAAAGCGGTCTTTCATGGGCATGAACATGACCAAGACGGTGTTAAAATGGTTGGCTCAGTGCCTTTCCTTTTCGATGCGCACATCGGTGGCAGTTGGGGAACGGAGTACAAAGGATTTAGGGTTGTGGAAGTGATGAAAGACAAT
>JANMJN010001046.1:0-2025 GCA_031371355.1 Saprospiraceae bacterium | reverse complement strand
GTGTTTCTATTCGCCTACCTAATAGTGTAGGAACGGATAGTTTCCGCGTTAAATTTATTTTCGATGGTGATTATTTCTTTTGGATAGTTGATGATATTGAGTTGGCTCAAGTCAAAAATAACTTAACTATTGACCCAACGTATTTCTCAAAACCACCTGCTTATGGTACGCCTCGTAACCAAACAGATTCGGTTGTTTTTGCCGCAAATGTTATTAATACAGGCTCAAGTAAAGCGACAAATGTCAAACTTACGGCTTTTGTTCGCAACGACAGCTCGCAGCAAGAAGTTTTTACGACTACGACTAATTTGGGTACTCTTAATCCAGGTCAGATGACGGGTGCTTATGTTTTTCCGACAAAATGGGCTTATCCTAAGGCAGGTGTTGGTACTAAATTCTTTTTTTCAGGCTATCGTGTGACCAGTGATAGTACAGATCAATTTACCAACAATGACTCTGTTCGTACATTGTTTTCATTGAGGGACTCTCTTTTCAGAACCGATTTTTTTACCGATGGTAAGGCTTTTGTCCCTGGTTATAGACCCGCAAGTGGAAACTGGGCAGCTTCAGAGCCGCATTCTTGGAAAATAGGCGGTGTCTTCTATACCTCAACTGCGGGTACTGCTGTAACCTTTAATGCGAGCGTTTCGGGTTTAGCAAATTTCGTAGGGCGTACTTTTGGAGCTGTATTGTATAAGTGGGTGGATACGAATAGCGATGGCTCAGTGCAAGAAACAGAACGTACACCCGTCGCTTATGCTGAAAGAACAGTAGCAGCGGGCAATGCAAATCCGTTCGCTATGTATTGGCAAAATGCAGTTGGTAATGGGCCAGTTGTCCTTCAGGCTAATTCTGTTTATCTCGCTATGTTTGAATTTAATTCTACTGGTCCTACTGATGACTTGTTTTATATCTTTAACGATGGGCAGTGGATGAATGCGAATATGGATGCTTATAAAAAAGCGGGCAGACCACGTTATTATGGTGCTATCAATGTCAATGCCAATACGCCTGCTGCTGTTTGGAGAACGAACATTTTCTCAGGTACTAAATATGCCCAAACAACTCAAAATAGTGACCCTGCTCGTGATACAGTAGCTGCTAATAAT
The DNA here is from genome assembly GCA_031371355.1 of Saprospiraceae bacterium. Classification (GTDB taxonomy): domain Bacteria; phylum Bacteroidota; class Bacteroidia; order Chitinophagales; family Saprospiraceae; genus JAAFJT01. The sequence goes on along the minus strand of JANMJN010001046.1, from coordinate 916 downwards.
ATCGTTCCGAATGTTCAGATGACAATTTGGACGATACGTGTAGATAACAAAGATATTTTGAACGACAACAATAAAATGAGCATTTTCCCGAATCCAGCAACAGACCACATCAATGTGGATTTGAATTTGGAGCACCAAGAAAGTGTTATTTTGTTGCGCGTCATTGATGTGGATGGCAGAATCATTATGGAAAAAGAATACACAAATGTCAAGCAAGGTCAGTTCGAATTGAACGTCGGTAACTTGGCTAACGGTACTTATTCTTTGCAGTTGCAAACACTTGATGCGTATAAGACAAAACGATTTGTCATTGCTAAATAATTGGTTTTCAATTGTTTTCTGTTAAATAAAAACCCGCGAGGCTGCAAAGTCTCGCGGGTTTTTATTTTGAACAACCGTAATAAAATTGGAAAAATCCAAAACGGGACATCCATTAATTTTTGCTGGGTGCTTTTTCTAAGCTGCTTGCGGGGGCGTGTACAGGTGCTGCATTTTGCCCATTTTTAGCTGTCACTTTATTAGGACTGACTGCTTTGTTGTTAGGCGCGGCAGCATTTTGATTATCTGATTCTACTGTTGTCGCAGGTGATGTTGTCGTAACAGCAGATGATTTAGCCGTGTCGCAAGCGGTAAAAAAGAGACCGCTCATTAGGCTCAAAACGATAAATAGTTTTTTCATGTGGAAAAATTATATTTAGATTTTAAAACTCAAAAGTACAAAGTCAAATTGTCTTTTCTTATTTCTTTTTAAGGCTTACCTTCTTTTTTTTCGGTTTCCGATAATCAGGTATATCGTCTTCATATTCCACCAAATAAGTATAAATATCCACTCCGTCTATCTTTTCTATACTTTCAAAAGACGTTTCGTGGTGAATCACCAAAATATGTTCGGGTATAAAAACAAAATAAACACAAT
>JANMJN010001032.1:0-1781 GCA_031371355.1 Saprospiraceae bacterium | reverse complement strand
GATCCTTGAGGTCGGACGCTTTTTTTTTGTTCAATATTATCATTGAATAAAAACAATGCTGGAAATCAATTGATTATAAAATTCAAAAAAAGCATTTAATAAACCAACAAACCAAATATGAGTTGTATCAAACGAATAATCAAACCCATAGCAAATATACCTGCTACCACAATGATTAAAATTTTTCCTGCGGATAATTGAGGGTCGTTGTAAACTTCCTGCCTTGCAGTCCCTTCTTTCAGAATGTTTTCAGCTATTTCTACCTGACTTTTAGCGACAAAAAGGCGCACATTTCCATAAGCAAAAGGGGTTAGTTGCCCTGTCGAAGCCGATACAACATGAGCATCAATACCTTCTGCGCGCAAAGTAGCTGCCGCAAGGTGCGCCTGTTCTTCCGTATTGAAAGTTCGCAACATGACGACAGGCTGATGTTCTGTCGCATCGTTGATATCTTCATTCATATTGTCCCATTCAAAATCGTCATCAAGCAAATTTTTACTCATAATTAATTGATTATCAATTTTTTAAAAACAGTTTATAAGCCCCCCCTCAGTGTTTTTACTAAAATTTCTCGCTTCGTTTACACAAACAGAAGTTAAGGTATGTAAATTTGTGCAAAGAAATACCTTAATGACTTATGCACGAATTTATTGTTTCAACAAAAAACGACTTATCGGATGCCGTTAATTGGCTTTTAATTCAAGCTAATGAACGACGAAAAATAATGCTTTATGGCGACATGGGTGTAGGCAAAACGACATTTACTAAAGCATTTTGTCAACATTTCGGTGTGAATAACGCAACAAGTAGTCCAACTTTTTCTTTGGTAAATGAATATTATTATTCAGATACTGAGGGGGTATTAAATCCCGATACCATCGGTAAGGGGCAGCAAAATGTGATCCATCACCTTGATTTGTACCGCTTAAAAAACTTAGATGAAGCGATGGATATTGGCATCGAAGACTATTTGTACGACGATAGTTATTGTCTCATCGAATGGCCTCAAATCATAGAACCCATTATGCCTGATGATGTTTTAAAAATTAGCATTGAATTGATGGATGATTCGATGCGGAAAATCGTAATTTTGTAAAATCTTAATGAGAAAACGGTTTATTTTACTATAAAAAAAAGAAACGTATGCCTTCTTCTTCTGCCGCAACATCTATGTCCACAATTGCACAAAGTTTTGTGCAAACTCAGGAGCAACTTATGCCTGTCGAAAAAAAACGCAGTAGCTTGTACATTGGTATCCCCCGAGAAACAACATTGCAGGAGAACCGAGTGGCTCTCATCCCATCGAGTGTCGAGACTTTGACAGCCCGTGGGCATCGGGTCATTATCGAAACAGGTGCAGGCGAACACGCTAACTTTACTGACCACGAATATTCTGAAGCCGGTGCGGAGGTTGCTTATAGTGCGGAAAAGGTGTATCAGGCAGAAGTCATCATTAAGGTTGCTCCGCTCACCTTGAATGAAATTGAGCTGTGTCATCCGAATCAAATCATCATTTCCCCTTTGCAAGCCCCCATCATTACAGAAGAATACATCAATAAAATGCGCCAAAAACGGGTAATTGCCTTGGCGATGGAGTATATTCAAGACGAGGTCGGCTCATTCCCAGTTGTTCGTATTATGGCTGAAATCGCTGGTTTAAGTGCCATGTTGACGGCTGCGGAGTTGTTGAGTGCAAGTCGAGGCGGTATAGGTGTACTCTTGGGGGGCATTGCGGGTGTTCCACCTGCCAAAGTGGTGATTTTAGGTGCGGGTGTTGTCGC
>JANMJN010001020.1:0-6862 GCA_031371355.1 Saprospiraceae bacterium | reverse complement strand
CGCATCGGCAATGCGTGCGTGACATATTTAAACATGAATAATAAATATGTTTTTAGCCCTGAATATTTAGAAAACTTCCCAAAACTCAACGATTGGGCTTTGTTGAGAGACTTTAATGGTGATGGCATCGCTGACATTTTTACCTACAACGATGGGGCTATCGGCGGCATTCGTGTTTTCAAAGGTAAAATGGTGAATAATAAAATCGCTTTCGATAGAATGAATTTTGCTTTCCCAGGTAATATTTTGAATTATCCATTGAATGGCTCGCCAACAAATATTTATGTGAACACAGTTGATATTCCCAATTTCGATGATATTGATGGCGATGGCGACCTCGATATTTTGAGTTTTGAAGTCGGCGGCGGTCATGTCTATATGTATAAAAACTTTAGCGTTGAGCGCAATTTTAGGCGAGATAGCCTTGTTTTTGACCTCTATGACGATTGTTGGGGCAAGTTTTTAGACAATGGCTTTTCTAAAATTGTCAGTTTGGGAAATGCGTCAACATGTGCGATGAGTATTGTTCAGAGACACCCTGGTGCATCTATCACGACATTCGATGCCGACAATGACGGTGACAAAGAAGCTTTGCTGGGCAGTATTTCGTTTGAAAATTTAAACTTTTTGACAAATGGCGGCACACGGACTTCTGCTTTAATGACAGCTCAAAACAATAATTATCCGCCAAATACTGAGGGGGTCAATTTACCCGTTTTTCCTGCATCTTATTTGTTAGATTTAGACTTTGATGGTAAAAAAGATCTCATTGTTGCACCTGCTTCTACAAATTATATTGAGAATTATGCAGTCAGTTGGTTGTATAAAAACACTGGAACGAATGCCATTCCGGTCTTTCAAATTCAACAAAAAGACTTCCTTGTTCGTGATATGATAGATTTAGGCACGGGCGCAAATCCCGCCTTTGTTGATGTCAATGCTGATGGTTTACTGGACTTAGTGGTGGGCAATGGTTCGTTGTATGTGCCACAAAGTGGACGTGATGCTCGTTTGTTTTTATTCCAAAATATAGGTACGGCTTCAACGCCCGTTTTTAGATTGGTCAATGATAATTGGTTGAACTTTAAGGCTTTATCCAGTATTGATAATTACAATTTTAGCCCAACCTTTGGCGACTTAGACGGCGATGGCGATATGGATTTAATCGTTGGTGAAGAAAGCGGCACGCTCTTTTTTGTCGAAAACAAAGCGGGTGCAAACCAACCCCTCAGTATGGCTACACCGATTCCTGTTTGGAAAAATATAGACGCTGGGGCTGCTTGTAAACCTCAAATCGTTGACCTTGACCGTGACGGTTTACCAGACATTGTTTCAGGTACACGCAATGGGTTTATACGTTTTTTTAAGAATATAGGCTCGTCATCAGTTCCTAATTTTTCAACAACACCCACCAAAACGAAATTAGGATTTGTTGATGCGGCACAATTTGGTTTTCCAACAGGATTTGCCGCACCCGTTTTCATGAATTTGGGCAACAAATATGTTCTGTTTTGTGGCACTGAATCAGGCAAAATTAAGGTCTATGACAATATTGACGGTCGGCTGAACGATACTTTTAGGCTCATCAATAATGATTTTGGATTGTTGCGTGATGGTGGAACATTGACTTTAGCCATCGGCAACGTAGCGACTAATGATAATAAATTAGAATTGTTTGTGGGGAATCAACGTGGTGGTCTTACTGCCTATCAAATGTCGTACAATTCAGATGGGACAACGCTAACACAAGATATTGACAATCAGCGTGTTGCAACTATTTTTCCGAACCCAACAACGGGTTTATTAACGATTCAAAGTGAGGTAGAAATGGCAGATGTTGCTAAACAAATTCACCTTTTTAACGCGATAGGGCAGTGCGTAAAAACAGATTATTTTAGGACCCCTCAGTATCAAATTAATTTGTCGGGCTTACCAAATGGCGTTTATTTTTTGAAAATTCAAGGAGATTCTAAACAGCAATTACTTAAAGTTATCAAAAAGTAAGGACAAAAAGAAAGCCGAATGTCTCGCAACACTCAGCTTCTTTTATATGGTGTAAAATTTTTTACAAATAAGAACGCATCTCTTGTGAATTATAAGATTTGCGGAGACGACGAATTGCCCGTTCTTTAATCTGACGAACTCTTTCACGTGTCAACCCAAAAGCTTCACCTATTTCTTCGAGCGTCAAAGCTTTGAATTCATTTAAGCCATAATAGGCTGAAATAACCTCTTTTTCACGTTCAGAAAGTATAGCCAAACCTTGTTGTACTTCTTCGCGGAGTGATTCATCGAGCAATGTAGTATCAGGCATACGCTCGTCATTTGTGACAAAGACATCGAGCATAGTCGCATCGCTGTCTTCACCACCTAAAGGTGAATCCATAGAAATGTGGCGTGTATTAGAACGCAACATATTAGCCACTTCTTTCGGGGTCATCTCCAACACCTCACCCAATTCTTCGTTGCTGGGTTCGCGTTCAAACTCTTGTACAAATGAAATATAAGCTTCATTCACGCGATTGTAAGACCCAACTTTGTTCAAAGGCAAACGAACGATGCGGCTGTGTTCAACAATAGATTGTAGGATAGATTGGCGAATCCACCAAACCGCATAAGAAATAAATTTAAAACCTTTAGTTTCGTCAAAACGACGAGCAGCCTTCATCAAGCCGACATTCCCTTCGTTGATAAGGTCGCTTAATGTTAACCCTTGATTTTGATACTGTTTGGCAACTGACACAACAAAACGCAGATTGGCTTCTGTGAGACGCTCAAGGGCTTTTTCATCGCCAGCACGAATGCGGCGAGCCAATTCAGCTTCTTCTTCACCTGAAACCATCGTAATTTTACCGATGTCGTTCAAGTATTTGTCAAGAGCCAGACTTTCTCGACTGGTAATTTTGTTAGTAATTTTTAACTGACGCATGGTGTTAAAACGTTTTAAAAGCTTTGGATGTGATTGAAAGATTTATTTTTAGACGATTATTAAGTAAGAAAAGTTGCATGAAAATGATAAAACTATTGACATTCTAATAAAAAAGATTTAAATGCAACCTCTTCCTATTTATACAAATTAACTGCCAAATTAGTTCATGCCTTTTTTTATATTTTTGATATTATTTTTTTGGAAATTGCCTATTGTCCATGATATTGTATTGTTTTATTAGTATTAAAATATTTGTTATTTATAAAGAGCTAACTAACATGTTTTTGTCTCTATTTTATGTATGTATTTAATTTGGTATTCGAAATAAATGAACAATGTTTAATCGAGAAAAATATTTTTTTTTTTTTGCTTAACATACTGAGGGGGCATCAACGAAAAAAGTGTGAAGGTTGATTGCCATTCACACTTTTTTACTCATTTGAAGAAATATGTCTCAAGGATGGAGAAATTTTGTTTATTTTATTTTAATAAAATATTGAATATCAATAATTTATAAAACTATCCATTATCTACGAATACATCTATCAAAACTTTAAAAATTCATCAATTTGTTTTTCAATGCTTTTCAATGTCGCGTCATCAACGATATTATACTTATCATCAACCATTTTATTAAAAGCAGAAATAGGGAGGAGATTAGGTAAAACCGTTACATTCATAAACATCATGACACTCGTAAAATGCTCCAAACCTCGGATATTTCCAGCCCGACCTGTGGCTACACCGACCAAAGCCGCTTTTTTGTCTTTAAAAACAGATATTTTGGAACGTATTGAGCACGCATCAACGAAAAGTTTTAAAATACCAGGAAAGGAACCGTTGTATTCCGGAATGACAAAAAATAATTTATCGGCAGGAATCAAGTAAGTGTCTTCTATGTCTTTAAATGAAGGCGCTAAAGTGTCTTTTTGATACATCGAAGAGCCGAATACATCGGCAGGTAAATTTTCAAGCGAGAAAAGCAGCACTTTTTCAGGTGTTTTTGACTGTATCATTTGGTAATAATGGTTGGCTAGAATGTGTGTCAAACCGTCTTTTCTATCTGTACCTGATATAATTGTAATCATTAATGTAATTATTGAATGCCTAAAATGTTGGTGAAAGTAGTGAAACATCTTCTTTTTTCAAATTGTTTACGGTTTGAATCTGATTTTTGTGAGAAAAGTGACTAAATGTTTTACTTTTGTTGTTACACTTGAAACAATAATTTTGAAAATAAGATATGAAAAATATTGAACTATCTCGCCTTTTTTACAACGAAATTCTGAAAATCCATCAATCAGAAGCCCTTGATGATAAGCCTAAAATACAGGCTTTGCAGCAGCTTTTGCACACCATTTTTTTTAATGTGACGATGGCAGAACGTGTGCCGTTTAATACTTTTTTTGCGCGCATGGCTTATTCTTTTCAAAAATTTGAAGTGCCTATTCGCCGTCAAATGACGATTCATCATTTTCGAAAATCTTTGCAAAAGATTGATTTTCAAGAAGATACAATAAAGATTTATCAATTGGGTTTACGCGCTTGCGCAGATGCAATTAAAATTTTTTATGGCGAAGACCCCAGTCAAAACGTGTTGGATATATTACCAGCGAAGGAAAATTTTAAATTTTCACCCACCGAAGTTTTTTCTAAAAAATCGCAAATGCGTGTCGTCGTTTTACGGGATGATGCAGCAAAAGAGCAGTTTGTAGGTATTGACGAAGAAACGAATCAAGAGGTACGCATTCAGTATTTTATCGCCGAGCGCAATGAAAATTTCAGAAAAAGTGTAGCGGTTATCAGACATATTTTTGGTTACCCAACTACATTACATTTGCTTAACGTGGAGGTCAATAAAGAAGGCGTTTTGCGCCCGCGTGCCTTTGTTATTGAGCCTGACCATTTGGTTGACGTGACGGCTGTGGCTGAATCTTTTCGACATCACAGTGCCGAACCTTTGGTGTATATGTTGACAAAATTTCTACCATATCAAGCATCTGCGAGTATTATGAAAGGTAATATTGCCAATTTTTTTCTTGATGAATTGATTGCCAATCCAGAAGTTGGTTTTACAGAAACGTTTCGTAAAACCTTCAAAATCAACCCCATAGCGTTTTGTACTTTTGATGAAAGAGAAGTGCGCCAAATTTTTGAAGACTGCAAAGGTCATTTTATTCACCTTAAACGGATTGTTACTGAGGGGTTCGATAAAGTCAGTATCAATCGAGAAAATTGCTATCTCGAACCGTCGTTTTATGCACCAAAATACGGCTTACAAGGTCGCCTCGATTTGTTTTATCAAAATCCAGAAACGAATAAATCGGCTATCATTGAGTTGAAAAGCGGTAAGCCGTATCAACCTAATATTTACGGTATTTCAAACAATCATTTTACTCAAACTTTACTCTATGATTTGCTTGTTGAAGCAGCATTTGGCGATAAAATGAAGCCCTTGTGCTATATTTTGTATTCGGTTTTGGAATTGGATAATTTGAAATATGCACCTAATTTAAGTTCGCAACAGTTTGAGGCATTGAATATCCGCAATCAGATTTTGTCGCTCGAACAGGCGTTGATAAATTTGAATAAGAAAAAAGAAGTCATTGCGAGGAACGAAGCAAACGCGAGTGGTGATTTTTTCAATCGCATCATCAGCAAGTTGCTGCAAACGGCTTCGGGTTTTGAAAAAAAAGATGTCGAGTTGTTTTCAAAAACATATAATGATTTATCGGATTTAGAAAAAAAATATTTTACAGCGTTTAGCAGTTTTATTGCCCGTGAACATCAGATTTCAAAAATAGGACAGGACAATATTGAAACGTCAAACGGCGTCGCTTCTTTGTGGCTTGATAAAGCAGATGATAAGGAGCAAAATTTCTCTATTTTCAGTCATTTAAAAATTATTGAAAACCACAGTCTTGACGATAATCCGTTAATTGTTTTTCAAAAAACATTGAAAACCAATGCTTTAGCTAATTTTAGAATTGGAGATATTGTTGTTTTGTATCCAAATACTGAGGGGGGGATTTTGGCGAATCAAATTTTTAAATGCTCATTGGTGGCGATGACAAAAGAGACGGTGACATTGCGGCTGCGTTCTCGACAACTCAATCAATTTATTTTTCAAAAATATGATTTGTGGAATGTTGAACATGATTTGTTAGATAGCAGTTACAATGGTATGTTTCGCGGACTTTTTGAGTTTGCGAAGTCGCCAAAAAGAAAACGAGACTTGTTATTGACGGTTCAACCACCTGCGCAACCAAAGCCACAAATCGTGGCACATGTCCCAGAAATGACGGACGAACAGAACCTTATTTTGCAAAAAATACTCGCTTCACAAGACTATTTCCTGCTTTGGGGACCGCCTGGAACAGGGAAAACGAGTGTGATGTTGAAATATTTGGTTGGTCATTTATTGAAAAATACTTCTGAAAATATTTTGCTTTTAGCCTATACGAATAGGGCAGTGGATGAAATTTGCGAAGCTATAGAAAGCCTTGGCGATTGGGTCAAAGACGATTATGTGCGCATTGGTTCGCGTTACGGTACATCGCCACATTATCAAAACCAATTATTAGACAAAAAAATAGATTCTGTCACGACTCGTAAAGAATTGATTGCGGTTATTAAAAAACACCGCATTTTTGTTGCAACTGTGGCTTCGATGACAGGCAAGTTAGAATTGATGAAACTGACTGATTTTCAACGCGTTATTATTGATGAAGCCTCTCAAATTCTAGAACCACAACTTGTCGGATTATTACCTCTGTTCAATCATTTTACGCTGATTGGTGACCATAAACAATTGCCTGCCGTTGTGCAACAGCCTGAAGATGAGTCGGCTATGGATAGTCCAGTCCTACATTCGGTAGGGTTGAAAAATCTGCGTCATTCGTTTTTTGAACGACTTTACAAGCGGGCAATTAC
>JANMJN010001102.1:0-3110 GCA_031371355.1 Saprospiraceae bacterium | reverse complement strand
CATTTTTTGCTTTTGATTTTGGAAGTGAAATAACAGGGGAGAATGGTGTCGAGATCAATTCCGCAAACGATGTCGAATTTTTTGAAGAGCAACACGAAGAACAGGCAGATGTTGTACTCGAGGTAGAATAATTTTCCTTTTTTGAAAATCACATTCAACCGTTGCTGCCGGAATTTTTCTTTCCGAAGCGGAATGCTCGTTTTCAATTTTCTTCCTATGAGCAAAACATCATAGCCATCATTTTCGAAATTTGATAATAATTCTATGGATTTGTCGCTTACTCTACCACCAGGTCCACCGTGTAAATAGATGATTGGGTATTTCTTTTTAAGCCCTTTAGCATCCAAAAGCGTATAGGCTATTTTTGAACCCGAAGGTAAATCCATAAAATGTGTCGTTGCCCTTTGTTGAAAAGGCGGTATTTTATAGTGCTTTGGTACAAATATTTGACATACGAGTAAGCAAGCAAGTAATAATAATAGATATTTTAAACCTTGAAATATTCGCTTCATCTTTTTTTCGATTAAGGAAACCCTATTCCTAACGCTTAATAGATTTGCTAACTTTATTTTTACTCGACCACCAAAATCGTATCAATTTCATCCAATTGCTTCGGCAATTCAATCGCCAAACCAAACTCATCTTGTTTAAATTTTACAGTGTTGTTTGTGCCGTAAACTTTGATGCTTTTTACTTTTTGCTTGAATTCAGTCATCAAAAGGTTGGCATCATCGGCGTTGAGGACGTGAATATAAGTGATATTACCTTTTTGCGTCGTTACGCCCCATGTTTTTTGAGAAACGACACCACCCCGCGTATTATATATGGTCTCACCGTTTTTGTCCATCCATTTGCCCACTTCGCCGAGGGTCTTGACAAATTCAGGCTGAATTTTACCATTCGGCATCGGACCGACGTTCAATAAAAAATTGGCATTATTCCCTGCCGCTTTCACTAAGTATTGAACGAGATTTTTGGTTGATTTATAACGCGAATCTTGCAGCGTAAAACCCCACGCGTTGTTCATTGTTTCACACGTTTCGAGCGGTAATTTGCCTATTTGAGATTCGCCGCTAAATCCTGTTGTGTTTTTGCCCGGCAAGTCTTTTTCAAACATTTGAAAATCCTCACCGTCTTTGGGTGCTTGGTGGTGATTGTTGCCGACTAAACACTGTGGTTGTAGCTTATGAATGAGGCTGTATGTCTTTTGCAAACGCCAATCTGCATCCTTTTTGTCCCACCAACCATCAAACCAAATACCTGCAATGGGTCCATAATTGGTCAATAACTCGGTCAATTGCGCGTCCATAAAGTCGAGGTATTTGTTGAAATCACCTTTATCAGGACGACCCGAAGCTCCACCCGTGCCGCCTCTCGGGTAATAATTGTCTTGATACCAATCCAAATGAGAATGATAGAAAAAGAGTTTAATGCCTTGTTTTTGACATTCTTCTGCCAACATTTTCAACACATCTTTTTTGTAAGGTGTTCGGTCAACGATGTTCCAATCGGTTTGTTTTGTGCCAAACATGGCAAAACCGTCGTGGTGTTTTGAGGTAATGGTGATGTACTTCATGCCCGCCGCTTTCACCATAGAGACCCATTCTTTGGGGTCGAATGCGGTTGGATTAAAGAACGCGGGCAGCTTTTCGTAGGTTTTCTTATCAATTTTTTTATTGTTCATCACCCATTCGCCGTCTTGAAGAACGGAATAAACGCCCCAATGGACAAAGAGACCGAACTTGGCATCTTGAAACCAGTCACGGGCTTTGAGGTTTTCGGGCGCGGGCATATACATTTGAGCGTATGCGTTTGATAACGACATTAATAGAGCTGTCATGTAAAGTAGTTTTTTCATTGTCTTGTTATTTTCATAGGGCTACACCCTATGTTGTTAAATATCGCCCTTTCAGGGCTTTTGATTTTAGAATGAATGTTTTTTTCAATGAATTATTGGTCGAATACTGAGGGGGTATAAATATCACTCGAACATCAGGTATTACAAATTAATCCCCGTTTGCCAAGGAATAAAGTCATCTTGTCCGAGTATTTGCGCTTTGGTTTGGAATTTACCGCTTGCCAAATCAATGCAGTAATCGAGTAAATCTTCCGCCGTTTCAGCAATTGTTTTTTCACCTTCAATGATGGCACCACAGTCAAAATCAATGATATCAGGCATTTTTTTAGCCAATATTGTGTTTGTTGACACCTTAACCATGGCTGCAATGGGGTTGCCTGTGGGTGTACCCAATCCCGTTGTGAATAAGATAATCGTTGCGCCAGCAGCCGCTTGTCCTGTGGTTGCCAACACATCATTGCCCGGTGTGCAAACCAAGTGTAAACCTGATTCTTTGCCAACTTCTGTATATTTCAAAACATCAACAATGGGAGCCGTACCGGCTTTTTTAGCAGCCCCCGCTGACTTAATGGCATCGGTAATCAAGCCGTCTTTGATGTTCCCTACTGAGGGGTTCATGTCGAAACTGCCACCTTGTGCAGCCGCTTGATCGGAATAAGACCGCATCAAATATTCAAATTTTTCGGCTTTATCGGTTGTTACACAACGGTTTATGAGTTCTTGCTCGACACCGCAGAGTTCTGGAAATTCAGCCAAATAGGTTTTACCTTTTAATGTTACCACCAAATCCGACAAATGTCCCAAAACAGGATTGGCAGAAATGCCTGAAAAACCATCAGAGCCGCCACATTTCAAACCAATGCTCAACTTAGAAAGCGGCGCAGGTTGACGCTCCTGCTTATTGGCTTCGATGAGTGCTTGAAAGGTTTCTTTGATAGCTGCCGACATCATCTCAAACTCCGTTCCGTAGCTTTGTTGATTGAAATAGAGTATTTTTTTATCAAAATTCGGGTTTCTGACCTGGATTTCATTCATCAAATCCGTGTATTGTGTTTTTTGGCAACCCAAACTCAATACCGTCATTCCGACCACATTGGCATTGTTGGCATAGGCGGCAAACAAGGCAGCGAGACGCTCTTGATCGGAATTGATACCGCCGCAACCCATCTCATGGGTTAGGAATTTGACACCATCTATGTTTTGGAAATAGGGCGATTTCTGCTTGCTTTTAGCGAAATTATCTGCTTGATAT
>JANMJN010000953.1:0-4786 GCA_031371355.1 Saprospiraceae bacterium | reverse complement strand
GAGCAAACCTTTACAGTTGCATTAAACCAATAATATTCTGTGAGAAAACTCAACAATATTTCATTAGCTGAATACAAGCGTTTTTTAACTTTTATTGGTTGTCAACTTTATCGAACAAAAGGGGGGCATGAACATTGGAGCCATCCAAATGCGAATAGACCCATTACACTTCAATCGCATATCAGTCCCGTACCTGCTTTTATTATTCGTCAACACTTGCGGTATTTAGGTATGTCAACTGAAGCATTTTTAACAATTATTGAGAAATTATAAGGATAAGCCTTATCCTCGCAATATCGCCGCCACCCTTACATCATGCAACGCCCGTCCCAAAAATTTCTTCCGACTTACCGCTTCTACCGTTTTGCTATCCACCTTCGATTCGAGCCACGAAATGATGTCGAGATAGACAAAAGAACGCCGTTCAAAAGGGTTTTGAGCCAAATCTTCCAAACGTTTTTTGAGTTCGGCAAACTCGATTTTCAAGTCTTTTTGTTTCATAAATAAGGCGCGTTTTAGGAATTTTAAGACTTCTTGCATTACACCTGACATATCACCATTTTTCGATAAAAAGCGATATACAGATTTAATGAGATATTCTAACAAGGCAAAATGTCCTTTTTCGTAATGACAAATCAAGTGCAACATGCGTGCAAAGCATTGAATATCAGTGCGTAAGTTGCCCGTTTTCAGGTTTATTATTTTATTCAAATAATCAATTGCTTTATCAAAATTGCCGCTGCCAAAGTAGAGACAGGCAATTTTATAATAAAAAATCAAAATGCGATGTTCGTCTAAGGTTTTTGAAAATTCTTTGAGTTGCGCTTCAATTTTTGGAATCAATTGTACCCCCTCAGTAAAAGAGCCTTCCAGAAAATGTTTATTAATTTTTGCAGAATACAAATGATGAAAAGCCAGCGTTCGTGTGTTTTCATCTAACACGTGCGCGTGACGGATTAAATATTTTTCGGTATTATCTAAAATCTGGGACAGACGCGTATGGTCAAGTGCCATATACAACGCATTGAGCAAATTATGCACGCCTTTGAGATATAAAGAGGTGTCATTTATTTTCATAATCGGTTCATTTTCAAATAGTTCGACCCATTTATAAGCGTACCGATAATAGTTTTTCCAATTTTGAGCGATATAACTTTGCCAAACGTGGCATTGAAATAAGTAAACTTTTTCAAAAAAGCCCATCATACTGAGGGGGGGTAAATCAGCCGTATTGATTATTAAAAAGTCATTAACCCGTTGCCAATCTTCTTCATTTTTGGCATGACCCATTTGTAAATACATGCCATAAAGTTGTAGTGACAAATTTGACAAATGGCTGGTATTCATCAAACGGTTCATCGTCAGCGCGGACTCAATAGCAAGCTCATTCGCACGTCCTTCGTGTGCGCGAGTGATGTGACGACTCTCGATAAGTTTTTCGAATTCAACGATTTCCAATTTTAAAAAATACTGATGATTGACATTCGCCATCTCTTTGGCTTTGTTCAAAATGCGTAGCGACTGAATGTATAAACCTTTATTGTACAATACTTTAGCATAATCAAGGTGTTCACGAATATCTATATCGGCGTTTTTGTTTTTATGTAAAAGGCGCAAGGAGGTGAGCAACTGTTTGTATAAATGCGCTTTCAAATTGGACAATTGCTCCTTTCTGATATCTGGGACTTTTTTAAATATCGTTGGTTCATCATACTCCTTTGATTTGTCGAGAACATCGAACAAATGCAAAAATTTGAGGTCTTCACTGGACTGATTACGGGTGACGTAGAGCCGAAAATTGCGTTTTTCGGCTTTCTCCAACGTCTTGATGAGTTGAAACAAGTTATCTTGTATGGGAGTAGGCATCGTATTAAATTGTGTAATAAGTAGTTGATAATCAATATTTTGCAATGTGCAAAATTAAATTTGAATACGTAGTGGTTATCCAAACTTGCTTATGTTGCAGCGAACGTTCGCCGTAAATTTATGTTCTTAAACTTACAGTTATAGACATCGAATCATAAAATTAAAAAATAATGGCTGAAAAAGTTAAAATTTTTGACACAACCTTACGCGACGGCGAACAAGTACCCGGTTGCAAATTGAATCTACCTGAGAAATTGGAAATTGCTCACGCACTTGAAGAATTGGGCGTTGATATTATCGAAGCGGGTTTCCCGATTTCAAGTCCGGGCGATTTCGACTCGGTCACGCAGATTTCTAAAATCATAAAAAATGCGACTGTTTGTGCTTTGAGCCGTTCGGTTCAAAAAGACATTGAAGCGGCAGCGGGTGCGTTAAAATATGCTAAATATCCACGTATTCATACGGGTATCGGGTCGAGTGATTTTCACATCCTTCATAAATTCAATTCGACACGCGAAGAAATCATTGAACGTGCCATTTGGGCGACAAAATATGCTAAAAAATCGGTTGAAGATATTGAGTTTTTCTGCGAAGATGCCGGACGTTCTGACCCTGAATTTTTGGCTAAATTGGTCGAAGCGGTCATTAAAGCAGGCGCAACAGTGGTGAATATTCCTGACACAACGGGCTATTGTTTACCTGAACAATACGGTCGTTTGATTAAATATTTGGTGGATAATGTGCCAAATATCCACAAAGCAACGATTTCAGCACATTGTCACAACGACTTGGGTTTGGCTACGGCTAACTCGATTTCGGCGGTCACAAATGGTGCCCGTCAGATAGAATGTACCATCAACGGCATCGGCGAACGGGCGGGTAATACGAGCCTTGAAGAGGTCGTTATGATTATGCGTCAACATAAGGAATTGGGATTATATACAGACATTCAAACGCAACAATTGTACCCGTTGAGCCGATTAGTCAGCGAAAAAATGCGCATGATGGTGCAACCAAACAAAGCAATTGTCGGCTCGAATGCCTTCGCACATTCATCAGGCATTCATCAAGACGGTGTGATTAAATGCCGTGAAAACTATGAAATCATCAATCCGCTCGACGTCGGTGTTTCAGAATCGAGCATCGTTTTGACGGCGCGCAGTGGTCGAGCTGCCTTGCGTTATCGCTTGCAATTATTGGGTTTTCCAGTCGAAAACTACAATTTGAATGACTTATATGACCAATTTATCGAAATTGCAGACCGTGAAAAGGAAGTGAAAAACGGGCATTTGGAGCAAATGATGTCGGGTATAACGATGTCGGCTGTGGCTTAGGTTTTTCCTTTTTATATATACAAAATGCCAAGCGGTGGTTGTCCGTCTTGGCATTTTGTGTTTT
Organism: Saprospiraceae bacterium; assembly: GCA_031371355.1. Classification (GTDB taxonomy): domain Bacteria; phylum Bacteroidota; class Bacteroidia; order Chitinophagales; family Saprospiraceae; genus JAAFJT01. The sequence continues at coordinate 1,522 of JANMJN010000953.1, read as the reverse complement.
TTACTGAGGGGGCTAATTGTCGGAAGCAAACTCCGCATCATATCAGATAATTTCAGAAAGGTCTTGTTTTGTTATCAGAAAGGTCTTGTTTTGTTATTTCGTTAAATGATGCCCTATTTTCCCATTTATCGAGAATAAAAGCTGTGATGTCTTTAATCATTTAGGCAGACATATTTTCATTCATCGCTATTCCGCTTGCCAATCAAGTTTATCAAATTGGTGTTCCAACCAATTCTCGAAATCAATCAATTCTCGGGGCGCGTCAAAGTTATCCGCTATTTGTTTGCCTTCTTCTCCAATGCGAATGAATGTCGTTGTAGTAGGTAAATCGGCGATGACAATGGGGGCAATAGGGTATTTGTTTTCAAAAGATAAGTATTTGATAGACAAGGCTTTGGATTGAATTCGGGCGATGAATTCAGGCGTCACTTTTGCTGTGTATATCCCTTTTTTATCTACAAACGCTATACCGTTGTATTTAACAACGCCATTGTTGAACAATTCAATTGTAAAAACAGGGCATTTGCCATAACATGGCGTTCTATTGATTTTTGCCATCAATAAGACGGTTGGTGTAATAGGAATAGGCGTTTCCGTCCCCTCTTTTGAATCAATATCACTTTTTTTCAGTGTAACTATCTTTTCTTCCGCGACTTTGGCTGTTGCTACTTTGTCAATGCTTTTTTTTGAACAGCTGTTTAAAGATATCGAAAGAAAGAGTAGTAGTAAAATTGTATTTTTCATTTTGTAAATCTATCATTTAAAATTCATCGTTCATCATTTATAATTCATCATTACTTAAACGGTTTCTCGCTTTGAACCTGTATTTTTGTGTCTTCAATTACGTTTTTAATAACATTTCATTCCTGTATGGTCACTATTAAGACTAAAATTCCACGCATTGTCACGATTCTCGCCATTGAATCCTCTTGCGACGACACTTCGGCGGCTATACTGAGGGGTACGTTTTCAGAGGTGAATCAAGCGTTTACCAGCGAAAATATCGAAATTCTAAGCAATTGCATCGCTAATCAGACAGTGCATGAGCAATACGGCGGTGTTGTGCCAGAGTTGGCTTCCAGAGCACATCAAGTCAATATCGTACCAACGGTTGATTTGGCTTTGAAAAAAGCGGGCGTTTCAAAACGGGATATTGATGCTGTTGCCTTTACACGTGGACCGGGTTTGATGGGGTCGTTGTTGGTGGGCGTGTCGTTTGCCAAGGCTTTTGCTCTGTCTTTGGATATCCCAATGATTGAGGTGAACCATATGAGTGCACATGTATTGGCTCATTTTGCAGAAGTACCTCGTCCTAAATTTCCTTTTTTATGCTTAACCGTTTCGGGTGGACATACGCAAATTGTGCGTGTTGATGCCCCCCTCAGTATGGAAGTGCTTGGACAGACGACAGACGATGCAGCGGGCGAAGCGTTTGATAAATCGGGCAAAATAATGGGTTTAGGTTATCCAGCAGGACCCATTATTGATAAATTGGCGAAATTAGGCACACCTAAATTTGAGT
>JANMJN010000942.1:0-4925 GCA_031371355.1 Saprospiraceae bacterium | reverse complement strand
ACCTTATTGTATCACAGTTGACTTCCAAACTTTGGAGGATAATACTGTAACAATTCGTGACCGTGATACATTGCTACAAGAACGCATCAATATTGCAGACATCGAGCGCATTGTTTTGCAAAAAACGGATATGCGGCGGTTGTTGGAGAAATTATAGAAAAACATACCCCTCAGTATAAAATGTGAAAAAGCCTTGCAAACGACGTGTTTGGGTGCATAACAAATTCTGAACATCAAAGAAAAAGGCGAAAATACCTATATTTGGGTCAAAAAAAGAAAAATGCGCCTAAGCGAAGAAGAATTTATCAATATAGCAATGTCTGTCTATCAAGAGATGACGACAGAATTAAAAGTAGAAGAAATAGATTTTTACGAATACGAAAGCCGATTAGATAAAATAATGACGGTTTTTGGAAGAGAAATCTTAGAAAAGAGTTTGAGTGATACGGAAGTATCGCTCGATAAAAAAAAAAGATACAAACGCGATTCGGGAAAATCGCGTTAAATAAAAAGCACGCCTATACTGCTGGGATGCCGAGCTATCAAATTAGCCCCTATATGCAAGAGCGCTACGTATGGGCAGGGGAAAGTGATGTATATGGCAAGTGTAATGAATTGATAAACAAGTTTTTATGCGTTGAAGTGAATGCAATGCAAGTCCATCGGTTGACGAATACTTACGGAGAATTAAGTGGAGAGATAGTGGATGTGAAAAGCGTTGCCGCCCTAAAAGAAGTCGGTGACCAAGGTGTTGTGTACGCTGAAATGGACGGAGGGATGGTGCTGACGCGAGAAGATGGCTGGCAAGAGATAAAATTAGTTCGTCTATTTCGGCACAGTGACATACATGAGCTAAGTCCGCATCGAAGGGAAATATTAGATTCCGTATATACGGCTCATTTGGGTGACCATAAAGCCTTTTGCAAGCGTTTCGAACCGTTAGTAGATGAATTTGAACCCTTGCAAGAACGGTTGGTATTCATCACAGATGGTGCAAAATGGATAAAAATTTGGATTAATGATAATTACCCTAAAGCCACAGTTATATTAGATTATTTTCATGCCAGCGAATATATTAGTAAATGGTGTGATTGGACTTTTTCAGACAAAGATAGGCGAAAAGAAAAATTAGAGATTTATCGCAAAATATTGTTAGAAAAAGGTATTCAAGCCTTATTGAATGATTTAGAACAGGATGTTAAATTCATGAATAAACGAACCCAAACCACTGAAAATGAGCAAGTTAAGATACTTGATTATTTCAAAGGCAATGCTTATCGAATGGATTACCCTGAATATGAAAATAGAGGATTATGTATCGGTTCAGGTGCTATTGAAGCGTCACATCGTACAGTCGTTCAAAGAAGAATGAAACTTTCTGGGCAGCGATGGTCTGAAAATAGGGTGCAAAATATGCTCAATCTACGTACAGCTAAATTAAGCGGATGCTGGGATAAAGTCGTGCATATTATTCGAAATCAAACTAAAATGGCGGCATAAGAATTTGTTATGCACCCATAAAATAGAAAATGGTATGCCCATGTAATTTATACAGATATCCAAGTTATAAAAATTTTGAATAGTTACCTTAACTTTATCCCCCTCAGTATTTTGTCGAATTTTAAGAATTTTTTGTATAAACAATTAGTTGTTTTTCGAATACGTTGAGTGGCTATTAATTTACTAAATAATGAATTCTGATGTTATTATGTGAATACTTCCGAAATTTATTGAATTTCAACAAAAAAGAGACGTTTTACCATAAAGTTGCATGTTTTCGACGTTTACCTTTATGCTTCTAAAACAAAAAATTGTGGCTATTCAACAAACCGTTTTGCTTATGACGTTTGTCTTTGTGCTTCTAAAACAAAGCGTTGTGGATATTCAACAAATTATGTTGCTCATTAAGTTTGCCTTTGTACTCCTAAAACAAAGCGTTGTCAATATTCAACAAACTGTGTTGCTTATGGCGTTTTCGTTTGTCGGTTTTACGTTTCGCTTTCTTGATTTTATTAATAAATGTGGAGTAGTTTATGTCTGTTATTTCCGTTTTTGAGTTTTGTTGTGCGCTTTCTGCAAAAATATCTGTCGTATTCGCGAAAAGGTTTGTGCTTTTTGCTTCGGGTTCTGCGGTTTTCCAAAACTATAAAGGAGTACAAACAAACGGACACGCCATAAATGCTACATACATTTCTGCTTCTACTTTTTCATTTTGGGTAGAACGCTTTGTTTATTCAAGTTACGACTCAAGTTTATATTTAATGAATAAATCTGATGGATAGCTTGTTTGTTCAAAAAATGTAAACTAACATTGTGCAGATTAATAGGATTTACAATCAAGCAAAAAGCAACAAAACAAGGACAACAATGGCACTATATTTAACGCTGGCAATCATCCTGATTGGCATTTTCTTATTCGTCAATGAGTATTTTTCGATAGATACGACTTCTATCCTCATCATGGCACTGTTCATTGTGTCAGGTGTTTTATCGCCCGAAGAAGGGTTTGCGGGTTTCAATCACCCAGCGACATTAACGCTGGGTTGTATGTTTGTGGTCAGTTCTGCGGTCTTCAAAAGCGGCTTGATAGAAGGATTGAGTGATAGAATAGTGCAATTAGCCAAAATTCATTACAGCGTTGCGCTGCTTGTTTTTTGTTTATTCACGGTTACCCTATCCGCTTTTGTCAACGATTCAGCAGTCGTTGCGTTGATGATACCATTGGTGATGTTGGTGTGTCGTGAAACAGGTATCAGTCCGTCAAAACTGTTGATTCCAGTCTCTTTTTCCGCTCTTTTAGGGGGTACTTGTACTTTAATTGGGACGTCCACAAATATCCTTGTGAGTGGATTGGTTGCCAAAACGGGTTTACCGCCTTTTGGTATGTTCGAGTTTTCAGGAGCTGCTTTTTGTTTGACCATTATTGGGGTTTTGTATTTACTGTTTGTTGCACCTTTGTTATTACCACATCGTGAAAACAGCGAAGACAGCACTTTAGCTCGGGAAATAGAAAAATATATTGCCGAAGTTGTTATCCAAAAAGACAATCCAGACATTAATAAATTCATCAGCAAGTCCAAATTGGTCAGCAAATACGGCGCACAGATACTGGTGATACGTCGGGACAATGACTATTTGACCGATGTTGAAATCAACTTCCACACCCTATTGAAAGAAGGCGATGTATTAAAAGTCGCTATTTCGCCCGCCAGTCTTTCTGAATTAAAGCAAATGACTGGCTATGCTTTTCATGGTGAAAAAGCAACAATGCAAGATGTTGACGAAAAAATGATTTATGAAATTATGATTCCGTATGGGTCAGAACTTGTGGGCAATTCCTTGATTCAACTCAATTTTAGAAATACTTACCAATCCACTGTTTTAGCTATCAGACACCGCGACGAAACCATCATCGAAAATCTCGCAGAAGTTAAACTCCGTGAAGGTGATATGATGCTCGTTCATGCCGCAAAAAAGGATATTACAACCCTAAAATCCAAAAAGTTAATCATCGTCCTATCAGAATACAAAGAACGAAAGATAAATTATAAAAAAGCCATTCCCTCTTTAATCATCGCCATCGGTGTGATTTTAACAGCAGCTTTGGGTATTACATCCATATTGATTAGTGCCATGATTGGATGTTTATTATTGGTCACAACTGCCATAATGAAACCCAAAGAGGCTTATGATGCCATCGAATGGAAAGTCATATTTATGATGGCTGGTGTCTTGTCAATGGGTATGGCGCTTGAAAAAACAGGCGGATCAGAGCTCATATCGCAATTCATTTTCAAAAATATGGGCGATTTAGATCCCCGCATTACATTGAGTCTAATCTTTTTAACAACATTCCTGTCCACAAATGTCCTATCGAGTAAAGCAACAGCAGCATTGATGTCGCCCATCGTCATTTCTCTTGCGGCAGCCATGCACGTCAGTCACAAACCGTTTATTATTGCCGTGATGTTTGCTTGCTCCTTAACTTTTATGACACCCATGAGCTATCCGACGAATACGATGGTGTATGCCCCTGGCAATTACAAGTTTAATGATTATTTAAAAGTGGGAACACCTTTGAATATCATTATTTGGATAGCGGCAACGTTCATTATTCCAATGTTTTTTCCTTTTTCATGAAAAATGTCCTTAATCTTGCGCCCAAATTCATTATAACACTACAAAAAAAAGAAAATTATGGCGGTCAAAGATAGCAACGGCAATATCCTCAACGAAGGCGATTCAGTTACACTCTTATGCCCCCTCAGTAAAAAAGCTCATTTTGACTATCAAAATGGGCTTTTTTACTGAGGGGGTTATGTGTCTAAAAACTTTCGTCAATTTTACAAAATCAAATATACTTTTATTGTCTTATCCTTTTTTTTTAAAAGAGTTTCATTTATTAAATGAATAAGGGTTGTAATTTTGGCTACTATTTCATAGATTTGTCTCATATCAAAAATCATTGAAAATTAATTAACCAATCTAAACTGAAAACAAAATGTATCTAAACGTTAAACGCTATTTCAGTATTTCTCCCATTGACGCTGCCCTACACAATCCATCGATGCTTTTAACCATCTTTTATAAGATTGTTCCTATATCATAGGTATTCTTAAGTCTTATTATTCTTTTTTCATCAAAAAGATACAGCAAAACGAATCAATAGACTATACACAGTATTTCGTGCTGAACTATTTTATAAGTATCAAAAAACAAATTTCCTAATGAAAAGAATTGAAAATTTATTCATCATTTTCTGTTTATTCTACTTTCCTGTATTATCCGCTCAAGTCAGACCTGTAACTTTATCAGAACGTATCACTAATTGTGAATACATTGTCATAGGACAACTCAAAGAAAAACATGGCTTTTGGGATAAATCGCATCAAAGGTTGAACACCCTTAATACCTTTGAAGTAAAA
>JANMJN010001094.1:0-1605 GCA_031371355.1 Saprospiraceae bacterium | reverse complement strand
CTATCAAGCGTGACACTGAGGGGGTCTTCGTCGCGCGGAATCGAAACAAAAGTATCACCGAATTTGACATAAGGTCCAAAACGCCCAATACCCACCGATACGCTCATGCCCTCGAATTCGCCCAAATTTTTAGGTAAATCGAACAAACGCAAAGCTTCTTCAAGTGTTATCGTCTCAATAGATTGCCCTTTTTGCAAGTTACCATAGTCAGGTTTCTCATTTTCAGCCAATTCCTCCGGCGCACCAATTTGAGCTATTGGACCATATTTGCCCATACGCACAAGCACGGTACGACCAGAAATAGGGTCTTTGCCTAAAATGCGCTCGCCACTCACACGTTCTGCTTCTTCAAGCGTTTTAACAACATCTTCGTGGAAAGGATCATAAAATTTTGTCAACATTTCAACCCAATTATGTTTACCATCTGCCACATCATCGAGTTTATTTTCGACTTCCGCAGTGAAACTGTAATTCATAACTTCATCAAAATGCTTATCTAAAAAGTCAACAACCAACATACCCATATCGGTTGGTACAAGGTGGTTTTTCAAAGCACCTGTCATTTCTGTTGACGTTTTTTCCGTAATTTGACCGTTTTTCAAGAGATTTAAGACCTTAAACGCTCTTTGGATGCCGTCTCTCGTTATTTTTTCAACATAACCGCGATTCTCTTCCATGATTTTAGAAATCGTCGGCGCATACGTTGACGGGCGACCAATGCCACGCTCCTCTAAATCTTTGACTAAAGCCGCTTCCGTGTAACGGGCAGGCGGACGTGTGAAACGTTCTGTCGCAGACATCGCATCGAAGTTCAAAACCTGTCCGATACTGAGGGGGGGCAAAACGCCTTTCGCATCCTCATCGTCTTCGTCTTTTGATTCGAGATAGACCTTTAAAAAGCCATCAAATTTGATGACTTCACCTTCAGCAACCAGTTTTGAAGACGGTATTGTTGAAATAGAGATATCAACCACTGTTTTTTCCAGTTCTGCATCTGCCATTTGCGAAGCAATCGTCCGTTTCCAAATCAATTCATAGAGGCGTTGTTCGTCACGGTCGCCCGACACATTGCGTTTTTCAATGTATGTCGGACGAATTGCTTCGTGCGCCTCTTGAGCCGATTCTTTACCAGTTTTGAAACGTCGTGTTTGAACATATTCAGTGCCAAAAGAATTTTCAATTTCGTTTGCAATCGCCACCAAAGCCGTTTCGCTCAAATTCGTCGAATCGGTACGCATATAAGTAATATGTCCCGCTTCGTAAAGGCGTTGGGCATTTTGCATCGTTCTATTCACCGAAAAACCGAGTTTACGACTGGCTTCCTGTTGCAAAGTTGAGGTTGTGAACGGTGCAGTTGGCTTGCGTTTAAGCGGTTTTACTTCAATTTTTGCAATTTTATAAATCGCACCACGACATTTTTCCAAAAACGTTTTCGCTCCCCCCTCAGTATCATAACGTTCTGGCGATTCAGCTTTGAGCGTAATTTGCCTGTCTTGTTTATTTGGAACAAGGAATTCTGCCTCAATTTTGAAAAAAGGTTTTGCCGTTCACAAAACGGCTTTGCTCAGAATACCGGCGTTCGCTGATGGCTTCCGCTTCCGCGCC
>JANMJN010000856.1:0-2474 GCA_031371355.1 Saprospiraceae bacterium | reverse complement strand
AGCCTTAACGTACAAGGTTATTTTATAAAACCAAACAGTGTTAGTGAAATAAAAGATATGTTTGAGATAATAGTAAAATACTGGTCTATATCCCAACGCCCTGCTTCACAACAATAATTAAGGAAGCAATTATAGCCGCTTTCAAGCTACAAAAATTTTTGAAACTACTCTTTGTTCTATGCTTGGATAAATCAGTGAATTTGTGCCACCAACGTCAATCCAAAATGTGCCACGCCCATCAGTCCAAATTGTGCCACACATCACCCACCTAAATAAGGGCGATAATGTCTATTCTTTATTAACCTTGGGGTTGAACCAAGTTGCATCAGCAACCCAAACCAACGCCATCATGTCGAATACAAGAATAGCGATGCTGAATTTACAACATCTGATACGGCTCAAACGGGATGGTTCTTCGAACCGTCAAATTGCGGTGTATTTAGGGATACATCGGAACAGTGTGAACAGTTATGTTCAATTTTTTGACCAGTGCGGTCAGAGTTATGAGACTTTATTGACCTTACCAGAAGCGTCCTTACAGTCCTTGTTTATGGCGACAGAGCCAGCACACGAATCGTCAAGTCGTTACGCAGCTTTGCGCACTCTTTTTCCCTATTTGTCGCAAGAGCTAAAGAAAGTAGGTGCCACATATGAGCGTCTATGGACGGATTATCGCGCCCAGCACAGCGATGGTTATGGCTGTAGTCAATTTAAGACGCATCTGAAAGCCTATCTGAATCAACAAAATGTGAGTATGGTGCGAGAACATAAATGGGGCGAGAGCCTATTTGTGGATTTCAGTGGCAAAAAACTGCCTTTACAGGACAGATTGACGGGAAAAATTTCGGAACAAGAAGTCTTTATCGCCGTTTTGGGCGGCAGCCAGTACACCTACGTTGAAGCTGTTGAAGACCAAAGTTTGCCAAATTTTTTAAAGGTTGTCCAAAATGCCTTGCATTATTTTGGAGGCGTTCCACGCAGTATCGTCAGCGACAACCTGAAAAGTGCTGTGACACAGGCAGACAAATACGAAGCGGTTTTGAATCGCAATTTCAAAACCTTAGCCCTTCATTATCAGACCGTTGCGCTGCCCACACGGGCGTACAAGCCGAAAGACAAAGCCTTGGTGGAAGGGGCCGTGAAGTTGGTGTATCAACGCATTTTCTACCCCCTCAGTAAACAAACCTTTTTTAGTCTCACTGACTTAAACGCAGCCATTCGAACGGAACTTGAGGCGCACAATCAAAAACCCTTTCAAGGCAGAACAGAGAGCCGTGCCAGCCTTTTTAAAGCACACGAAAAAGCTACATTGTGTCCCTTACCCATCGAGCGATATGAGCTGCGCGAGTATCGGGAAGGCAAAGTGAGCAAAGACAGCCATGTGTGGTTTGGACCCGATAAACATTATTACAGCGTGCCTTATCGGTATGTCGGCATGACGGTCATCCTGGTTTATACCCATCAGAATATTGAAATCCATCAGCGCTCAAACCATGAACGCATCGCTATACACCCACGAAATAAGGATAAAATAGGTGGTTTTACGACCAATAAGGCACATTTACCTGCCAATATTCAATTCGTGAAGGACTGGAGTTTGGCACAATTCGAAAAGCAAGCCACGGAAATGGATGAGCAAATCGTCCTGTTTTTTCAAAAGGTCTTTCAAACCTGCGAGCATCCACAACAGGCTTGTACCATCTGTATGGGCATATTGAGCCTCCGAAAAGCCTTCGAAACCCAACGCATCGTCAAGGCATGTCAAAGAGCCGACTATTTTCAGAAATACTCCTATCTAACGGTCAAAAATATCTTGTTGCAACAACTCGACCAAATACCTTGGGTCGTCGAGAAGGCGCAAGAAAACGCCGTATTTGATTTACCCAAAGACCATCCCAATATTCGCGGCAGTGCTTATTATATATAACTGGCTGTCGCGCCCCCCTCAGTATAAAACAGTCTGAACAGCTATAAATCAATACTTTATTCATTTTTCATCATTTAAAAAAACTATTTAATGAACAACCAAGTCACCTTGCAGACCTTTACAAACCTCCGACTTTGGGGTATGAAAGAGGCTTTTGCTGCCTATTTAGCGTCTTCGAACACCTTCACTTCTGATGAAATTGCTGCTCACTTGGCGCAAGCAGAACTCGACAATCGTCAAAATGGGCATATCAAACGGCTGCTCCTAAATGCTCAATTTCATTACGCTGCCAATATCAACGATGTCGATGTGGCAACTTCAAGGGGTTTAGATAAAAATCTCCTGCTCAGACTCGCTCAAGGGCAATTTATCAAAGCCCATCAAAATCTCATTATTACGGGACCAACGGGCGTCGGTAAATCTTTCATCGCTTCTGCTATTGGGCATCAAGCCTGCATTCTCGGCTTTAAAACGCTCTATTTCAATACCCGAAAACTCTTTCATCAACTCAATGCCGCCCTCGCTGACTCTTCTTATCTCAAATTAT
>JANMJN010000850.1:0-4431 GCA_031371355.1 Saprospiraceae bacterium | reverse complement strand
TGAAAAATCAATGCCGCACAAATAGCGACCCAAACGGTGTCAATCGAATGAACAAGTTCCGTATGCGCTTTGGTGAGCGCAGCCAATTCTTCCATAAATGAATGTTAATTAAGTTGGTTGATACGTTTTAATCAATAAAAGTACGAAAGTAATATGGTGTTCCTTGTTTTTTTTAATAATGCTATTTTGTTTTTTATAAAATCAAAAAGGATATATTTAATTCTGTAAGGATAAAAATAATAAAATAAAATACTGAATGTCGTAAATGAATTGATAGGAAATATGTAAATTGAGATAGGTGCAATATTACTTGTATAGTGGTTTGAATATTAATTTATCTCACTCAAGAGGTACTTGTTGTCCACAACAATCCGCCCTGAATCATTCTTTTTGACGGTTGCACATTCGGTCAGTGGGTCGTGTTCAAAGATAAGATACCACCCCTCAGTATTTGCTCGTTCCAGAATAGCGGCTTTTTCTTTCAAGGTCTCCAAAGGACGCACATCGTAAGCCATGACGTAAGGCATATTCACATGCCACGAAGAAGGAATTGTGTCGGCACAATAAAACAGCGTTTTATCACCCATTTGAATTTCTAAAGCCATCATCGCCTCTGTATGCCCGTATTGAAAATGGACTTTTACCCCTTTAAAAACTTCTTGACCATCGTGTTCAACAAATTTCAAGACACCCCAATTCATTAATGGTTCAAAGTTTTCCTTCAAAAATGAGGCTTGCTCGCGCGGGTTAGGTGACATTGCCCAATCCCAATGTTGTTGATTTGACCAATAGTTCGCAGTAGGAAAAACAGGAAAAAGACCCCCCTCAGTATTTCGGGCTATGGCACCACCACAATGGTCAAAATGAAGATGCGTTAAAAAGACATCGGTAATATCATCTGCTCTAAGTCCTTGTTTTTCAAGGCTTTGCAAAAGGTTTTCTGCGCCAAAAGGTTCAAAATGCGACCGAAAACGCGCGTCTTGTTTATCGCCCAAGCCTGTATCAACCAATATTTTACGGTCATCTTTTTCGATTAAAAGGCAACGCATTGACCATGTGCAAAGGTTGTTGTCATCGGGTGGATTCAGTTTTTCCCACAATCTTTTTGGCACAACGCCGAACATAGCTCCGCCGTCTAATTTGAAAAAACCTGTGTTGATGATAGATACTTTCATAAAAAAGAGTGAATTGAAATTGAATACAGTGGCTTATGGATTGGTCAAATACTGAGGGGGTCATTTACGCTGAAAATCCTCCGTCAAATCCCGCCAAATAGTATGATAGTGATAAAGACCTTGGTCTCTATTCGTAAATTCAATAATAAAACTGTCGGTTTTGATAGAATAATAATGCAATCCGTTGACATCATTCGTTCCTTGCCAAGTGAAAAGGAGGTCGTTTTTATGTGCTAAAATCTTTTTCATTTTCTCTTGTGCCAAAGCGGGTGTCAAATTTTCGACCCAAGCACGGATAATGTTTTCCACCAAAATCTGTTGTTGCGCTGTCATTTCCGTAAAAGAAACGCCTTTCTTTTGTTTCATAAACGGCTCTTTCCCTGTTTGAGCCATCACATCGGCATCGTGCGGGTGCGGGCTGGTGATTGCTTTTTTCTTCAAATTGTCAGACAAAGAGCTAAACAATTGATTGCCAAAATCATTTTCCTCAAACATGATGTGGTAACCCGCATAAGGTCCAGTTGTGGTCAAAGCAGGGTTAATGCCGACAAACATCGGCGTACACGTTACCCCATTGGGTGAATAAGTGAAATTAAGTGAAATATGATGTCCTTCAAATTTCCAAGACCAAACTTTATCCACAGCGGGCGTTCCAAATACCTCAAACCAATAGTTTTGATTGCCATACCGTTGAGCAATGGGACTGTTTGCTTTGGTCAATCGTTCGTGAGTACCTTCGTCGTATTGCATAATAAACATGAATTTTTGATACCCTTGTTGACTCAAAACCATCCGCAAAAGGTTGTGAATACTCATACGTTGGGCATCTGTCAAATCTTTAAACTGAACACCATGATGTGTCACTTGTCCTTCGGGCAAATTTGTCCATTTCATGCGCAAAGTATCATTAAAAGATAGTTGCCCAATGGTTATTTGAGCTGGTGTGAGCGTTTCTAAAATAGCTTGTGCTGCTTTTACGGAAGCCTTTTGGTCAAAAGGCACTTGACCAATGAGTGCACAGGTATTTAAAATCAAAAACAAAGAGAGGATGCGTATTTTCATGTTGTTTAGTTTATGTTTTAATTCACTTATGTCTTGTTTTTTTTATAAATGCTTTCATTTTGAAACAATTTATACTCAATTGAAAATGGTTTGCCTAAAAGTATTGTAAAAACAATCTGATTTTCAACGCTTTGAATTATCCATTAAAATTAATTGGTTTTTGGGGAAGTAAGTTACATCTTTTTTTATGGTTTTACAGAGGGGTTGATATTAACATTAACAAGAAAAATTTTGTAGAAATTATTGAAATTCAATTGAATAAAACAATGTGCTCAATCTGTTTATCTGTTAAATTAAATCAAAAACCTATTTTGTTGAACTACTCAGTATCAAAAAGTGATTTTTGATGAATAAAGCCATCTAAACATTCCAATTGTAACGACAAAAAGCCCAAATCTACTTGAGATTCGGGCTTTTTGTCGTTTTTACTGAGGGGGTAAAAATTATCGCATCAGCGTAACATCACCTTTAATAATATCAATGGTTTTATCGAAATATTCGACCTCTATGTAATAAACATAAACTCCAGGCTGGGCATCGCGTCCATTGTGCCGACCATCCCAACCAAAATTCGGATCATCGGTTAAGAAATTGGCTTTTACAAACATTTGCTCACCCCAACGGTCATAAATCTGGAACTGTTTGATGCTTTTGACAACTTGGCTGCCATTTATCATCAACACATCATTATATGAGTCATTATTGGGCGAAAAGGCAGTTGGAACAAAGATAGGTCTGCGCTTGTCAATACCAATATTGACATGCCCGACAGTTCTGCAGCCGTTTTGGTCTGTCAATGTCGCAGTAAAAGTCGTTCCCTGTGTTGGACGAACCCACTGTTCCGTACAGAATTTACCTTTTGGACACTTTGTAGAGTCCACAAGTGGATTCCAAACGATACTTTTAATGGTATCGGCATTGTTTAATGCTCTTAATAGCAAGCTATCGCCCAATTTAATGGTTGTATCAACGCCCAAAGAAACGGATAATTGCTTGGGTTGAGATATAGAAAACAACGTATCTAACAAACAGCCACCAGCATCTTGTACAGTGAGTTTGAAAGTGCCTGCACATTGGTTCGAGAATGTATTTTTTGTTGTAAATACCTTACCATCAAGCGAATATATATAAGGCGACGTGCCACCTTGTACACTATTGATGCGCAAAGAAGCATCACATTCATTATAACAAGACGGTTTTTTAATCGAAATACTAATACCTGTTGGGCGTTTATTGTTCTTTATCACTTCTGAGGTATCAATAGCGATACAGAAGTTTGTATTATTTTGAACGGTTAAGACATAGAAGCCGGGTTCATCTACAACCGGGTTGAGTGTCTTGGCTCCTGACACGATATGCCCCGTTTGTGCCGTCCAATTGTAACTGATATTAGCACTTAAGGTTGAACCACGACCACTTAATGCAACAGTTGGGTTTGTACAATCCAAGGAATCTGTTGCAATAGCAGAAGCAACTGGATAAACTTTATCTATTGGCACAAAGACAAATGAAGAGTCCTTACATTTATTCGTTGTATCTGTAATAGTCAAAAGATAAAAACCAGAAACTTTGACTTTAGGGGTTAGGGTCGTCGAATCACTAAAGAATTTACCACCGTTTGATGATTTCCAACTAAGAACATAATTATTGCCACGCGAAGAAGTCGATGCATCAATGGTCACAATGCTGTCTTTACAATTGATTGTTTGCGGTTTCACCACATTGACTGTTGGCGGCACGGTGTTTTCTTTAATGTAAATAGTATCCGTATTGACACAGCCATTTCTCTGATTGATGATCGACAGGGCATAACTGCCACCAAAACGGGCTTCTGTGATGGGATTGTTGTCAAAAGGTATATTGTTGAAAAACCATAAATAGTTGATTTGCCCAATAGGAGTTGAACCTGAACCGTCTAATGGAATGGTGTTAACTGAACAAGTGATGGTTTGTGTTACAGGTTTGATGATGGCTCGTGGTGTGACGGTATCAACATAAACAACAACTGTATCCCTTGAAGAGCAGCCATTTGACGTAGCTGTGAGGATAAAAGTACCCGGTTGTGTCACGTCCTGTTGCGGTACGTTGCCGCCAATACCACCTGACCACTGTACCGTTACTGAATTACCAGTCGTAGTATTAGAGCCGCCGATACGTACTTGAGGTTTGTTGCAACGAATGGTATCGTCTAAAC
>JANMJN010000829.1:0-2637 GCA_031371355.1 Saprospiraceae bacterium | reverse complement strand
CATCAGTCCAGATACGACCATCAGGACTAAAAATACCACCATTACGTGTTATGTTTTTACGCGCCTCATGATAAGTATTGATACCACCTTTTGCCATCAAGTTAAGCCAAGGTGTCACATCATAACTCAAAGTTAAGTTGCCAAATGCGCGATTTACATCCGAAGTATAACGGCTGTATTTTGCCAACCAAATAGGGTTGTCCAAAGCGCGATAAAACACATTGTCACGACTAACAGGGTTCTCAAAAGGAAAACCCGTTAAGTTGTAGTTACGTGGCAAGTAGAACAAACGAGAGAAGAGCGAAGCATCACCAGAAGTACCGTAGTCAGCAAAATAAGAAGGTGCAACAGGCGGTGTCTCTTGCGTCGTATTGACGTAGTTGACATTACCGTTTATCGTTAAACCATTCGCTAACTTTGCATTTCCACCAAAACTCAAAGAAGTCCGTGAAGCATTAGCATTACCCCAGTTGTCACTACCCCAGTCATTTGCAACATCAGAGGCACTGCCCAATTTATTGGCTTTATACATCGGCAAGATACCCTTATTGTCCATGCGTGAAATAGTTGCGCTTAGACCTGTATTCTCACCACCTGCATTGAAAGTCAATGAATTTTCAGTCAAAAGACCCGTACTGAAAAAGTCTTTAATAAAATCATAAGATTTCAATGGAATAGCGATAGCAGCCGTACCGTTCATCAACTCTGGGAAAACCGCTTGATAACGTGCTGCACCAAAAGGAACACCCGTAATTGGATGAGGAATAGTACCATCTGCATAACCTGAAGCGTAGTTTTTTGAGTAACGAGCTTCACCACCAAAGTTTTCTGTGTTAACCTTATCAACATACTCAGGAAAAGGAGAACCCCAGTTACCGATGAAACCACCGTTGTAAGTTTGGCTCGAGCCTTGAGTATATTTGTTTTGATAATTTGGTAAGTTAGCCACTTTCTCAGCAGAAGACGATGAGTTGAAAGTAACTTCCAAGCCTTTACGGTTTTTCTTACCTGTTTTTGTAGTAATAACGACAACACCATTCGTTGCACGAGAGCCGTAAAGAGCCGCAGCTGCTGCACCTTTAAGGATTGTCATACTTTCGATGTTGTTCGGATCAATGTCAAACGCGCGGTTTGAGAATTGAGTACCGCCGTTAGAGTTCGTTGATGCATTGACAGAATTGTCAAAAGGAATACCATCCACAACAAACAAAGGCTGTGTGTTACCTGTCAACGAGGAAATACCACGAATGTTGATTTTCGTAGATTGTCCAGGTGCACCACCACCGCCTACGATATTTACACCCGGTACCTTTGCTGTCAGTGCCCTAAGTGGGTCACTTTCAGACTTTTGTGCAATGTCCTCCGCTTTAATGTCAGAAGCAGAGTAACCTAAGGCTTTTTTATCCCTTTGGATACCGATAGCCGTAACAACCAGCTCTTGAAGGAGTGCTTCAGCCAAATTGACATTAATCGCGTTCGATGCGCCCAATGTAACCTCTTGGCTCTGATAACCTGCGAAGCTGATGACCAAAGTTTTGGCATCTGCAGGTACACTTAATGAGAACTTGCCATCAATGTCTGTGACCGTTCCAGTAGATGTCCCTTTTACAAGGACGCTTGAGCCTACCATTGGTTCACCTTTTGCATCGGCGACTGTTCCCGTTATGGTTCTTTGCGCGACTGCGAAGCCGGCGATGAGTAGAACCATCGTCAAAATCAGTGAGAGTTTTTTCATACCAATTTGATTTTAGATGAATAAATATTTAAAAAATGAAAATTCGACCCAAATTTAGAAATATTTTAACATTTCTAGCTTTTTTCAAAAAAAAAATAAATTAACACCCCTCAGTAAAAAATGGCTGAAAAGGGCAGTTTTCTGGTCTTTTATGGTCTAAAATTAATGTGGAAAGGACTCTGCAATCGTTGAGTATCAATGAATAAGGTTGTAAAGGTTAAGGTTGCGTTAAGAAAAAGTTAAGTGTAAACATACGCATTAACAACGATGCAATAAATATTCTGCTGCCTATTTTTATAAAAAAAAATTCGACAAACTTTAACAACATTCATACTACGAGCTTTTTTTTGTCGAAAAACAACCCTAAAGGCTCTCAAAACAGCTAGTTTAGCGTTATTCGTTTTTACAAAAAATAAGTAACGTTTTATACATAGTTTATACACCCACAAACAATTAGAGTATTGAACACAGCACAAAGAAGAATCAATATCAACAACACGAAGCCAATAGTTTGGTGATTTTTTGACCTACAGCCCTTAGTTAAAAATGCCATGGATTACGATGGAAATAAAAATTGATGCGTTGATGCAAAGGTGAACGACAATGAGGAATTTTGGCAATAAAAAAGCCGCCCTCGAAGTGAGAGCGGCTCGGCTGAAATATTTCATTCATCTAAATATTATTTAATTCCATTATAGATTAATCTATATCCCAGAACAATCTCGTTGCGAATACATCAATCGCACCTTGCGCGGTTACATTAGCTGCATTTGAACCCGATTCAGTGTTTGGATAGAAAAACCTCAAAGGTCTTTTTGCATCTGTTACTTGAGGCGTTTGCGGCGTAGCTGGAAAACCCGTTTTTCTATATTCTGTCCAAGCTTCTAAACCATTAAAATTAC
>JANMJN010000794.1:0-2972 GCA_031371355.1 Saprospiraceae bacterium | reverse complement strand
CCTGTTTCGTAAGTATCGCTTGAAAACGTACCCATAAAAGGCATTTCGAGATGCACATGCGGGTCAATACCACCTGGAAAAATGAGTTTTCCTGTGGCATCTATGGTTTGAGTGACCCCCTCAGTATTTTTCAAATTTTTGCCAATAGCAACGATTTTTTCTTCTTCAATAAGAATATCGCCAGTGTAATCGTCGGCGGCGGTGATGATGCGCCCGTTTTTTATTAAGGTCTTCATAATTCGGTTTTTATTTATTTAATGTATTCTGTTATCCAGCCGTCAATCTGTTTTTTATCTTCATCAAAATTAACACCGATTGCTATAATCGGTTTTTCAGTAGCTCGATATTTATCAGCATATCCTTTGTTTTTGATTTGAATGACGGCTTCTTCTGCTGTTTTATTGAATTTGAATTCAAAAACATAAATATACTGAGGGGTCTGTACAACGACATCAGCACGACCATTGGACAAATGCGGCTCGCTTTCGGTGAACATGCCAATATAGCTAAAAATCAAATGCAATAAGCCATGATAGAATCCTTCCGATTGATTTTTGTAGGCTTCATAGGGCAAACTTGCTAAAAGTGCATTGATAATCGTTTTTGCTTTTTCTAAATTATTAGACAAAAAAGCCTGATTTAAGTCCTTGATAGTAATGCCCGTAGGCAATCGTTGCGGACTTTCAGCGAGGTCGTCAATGATGAATTGATACATACTCTCACGCACCTCTTTGTTTGGATAATCCAAAATCATTTCTTCGGTCATTGGGTCAATATGCTTGACGGTTAAATAACCTGTTTGAAAACACAAAGGCACTAATTCAAGGTTGTCAATATCGTATTTGTCTAGTAAATAAGCGTTTGTTTGTATGTTTTCAATGTCAAAATGAACAAATTTTTTCATTTGATGGATTAAAAAAGTCGGTGTTCCTGTCGAAAACCAATAGTTGCGAAAGCGTCTTTGGTCTAAAAAACTTAGCGTCCCGAAAGGATTATACACTTTATGGATACCATCCCAACTGAAACCATTGTACCAATAGCGCATCTGTTCACGCAGTGTTTCACGGTTTATTTTAAGTTCATCGACAGCTAATTGAAGGTAATCATCGAAATTGGACTCCAATTCTTCCTGTGTATAGCCTGTTAAAGTCGCATAAGCAGGGTGCAATGTGATATCTGTAATATTGTTCAAATCAGAAAACATCGACACCCTTGAAAATTTAGAAACGCCAGTGATAAATAAAAATTGAATAGAGGGAGCAGCACTTTTTAGAACAGAGTAAAACTCCCGCATGACACCTTGGTTGATTTTAGCTTGTGAGGAATGATCAAATTCGAGAAAATCTATAATGGGTTTGTCGTATTCATCAATCAACAAAGCAACTTGACCTTGTTTTTGAGCTATTTTTTCAAGTAATTCCCTAAATTGTCCTTTCAAACTTGTTTTTTCTAAGTCAAAACCATAGGAATTAGCTTTATCTTTTAATTCAGATTTAAGGGCTTCCCTCAAACCCAATTCTCGATAACTCATACTATCAAATGAAAAATGAAGAACTGGATTTGTTTTTGACCAATCCCAATTATCTTCCATCCAAGTGTCTTTGAAAAGTTTTTTATTGCCTAAAAACAATTCTTTAAATGTCGAAATGAGCAATGATTTACCGAAACGACGAGGACGTGACAGAAAATAGTATTTGCCCCGAGTGACTAATTGATGAACCAATCGTGTTTTGTCAACATAAACACAATTCAAACTGCGTATTTCTTGTAAGGTTTGTAAGCCGATTGGTAGATTTTTCATTATGCAAAGATAAGTTTAATTCAGGAAAATCCCTCTCTCAGTATTTAGCTTGTTTTTTCATCAAAAACCAATAGACCACGCCGGAAACACCAAAACCGACAAACCATGCATAGTTATAAAGCCCTGATAACCAAGCTGGAACTGCATCTTTGGGCAAGACATTTATAGCTTCAAAAAAACCCGCTACATTCGGTAATATGCCCAAAACGAGGGCTAACATCGCTGCCCAATTTACGCCGTTGCGATAGCTGTAAATGCCCCCCTCAGTATAAAGCTCATTAACAATCAATTTTTTATGTCTGATAAAAAAATAATCAACAATTAAAATGCCGCCAATCGGACCCAACAAACCTGAATGACCGACCAACCATTTGAAAATATAACCCGATGGGTCAGCAATCAATTTCCAAGGGAAAATCAAGATTCCGATGATACCCGTAATATAGCCACCCAGTTTGAAATTGATTTTAGAAGGCGCGAGGTTTGCGAAATCATTGGCGGGGCTGACGATATTGGCAGCGATATTGGTTGCTAAAGTGGAAATGACCACGGCAATCATGGCAAAACTCACCAGCAATTTGTTCTCAAATTTACCCGCTAAAACGAGTGGATCCCAAATTGTTGACCCATAAACAATGGCTGTGGCTGATGTCACTGCAACGCCTATGAAAGCAAACAGCGTCATCGAAGGCGGTAAACCGATGGCTTGTCCGACAACTTGCGCACGTTGACTTTTGGCGTAACGTGTGAAGTCTGGGATATTGAGTGACAGCGTTGCCCAAAAGCCCACCATGCCCGTCAAAGCGGGGAAAAAGAACGTCCAGAACTGGCTACTTGTTTGAAATTTTGACGGCTGCGCCAAAATAGGTCCTAAACCATTGGCGGCGACCAAAGCCCAAAAGAATAAGGCTAAAGCTGCTAATGGTAGAAATATAGCCTTGAAAACCAATAGCTTACGAATACTCTCTACACCGAGATAGACGATATACATATTCAATAACCAAAACATAAAGAAGGTGATGGCGGGTCCTGTTTCCAAACCGAATGACGTTGGGAAAATTTGAGGTAAATTACTGAGGGGGGGAAACCATAACTTGAACATCTGAAAAAGAGCCGAACCGCCAATCCATGTTTGAATACCAAACCAACCACAGGCGACGATTGCCCTTAA
>JANMJN010000771.1:0-4479 GCA_031371355.1 Saprospiraceae bacterium | reverse complement strand
TAATCAATTTTTTACAAAAAGATTTTTTTATTTATTAGGGAAATGTATTTTTGCGGCAAAATATAATTTACGTAACAAGGGCTTATTGAACTGGGTCATTTATAAATTCTAAATGTAATTTTAACATGAAAAAAATAATTTTTGCAACTCTACTGACATTTCTTTTGACAGCAACAAATGTTTTTTCTCAACAATCAGAAAATTCAATGATTGCAAGATTTTTAGTTGAGGGAGGGGTAGAATATGGTGGTGATGAAATTTTAAAGGTTTTTTTTACCAATGGTGGAGACCAAACAATGAAAGCTGGACAAGGAGGATATTTCGGTGTTGGCGGGCAATTTGAATTTACTCAAGTGAAAAATCTAATGATTCGTACATTAATTGGTATTAAATATAACACAACAGCCGCTGATAATGCTAATATTAGATTAACCAGGTTTCCATTAATTGTAATTCCTTATTGGAAAATAAAGAATGATTTTCGAGTAGGAATAGGAATAGCATCTCATCAACAAGCAAAATTAAAAGGTGACGGTTTTATTCCTGATGTTGATTTTAAAAGCACAATCGGTCCGAGGATTGAATTTGGATATAAATGGGTCGCTTTGACATATACAGCTATCAATTACAAAAGTGAAGATGATGAATCATTTTCTGCGAGCTCAATCGGCATTTCTGCTTCATTTAATTTACCAAAAAACAAGCAGAAAAATAAAGGGTAGAATAGAGAACGACCAATTTGCGGAACCTTTATAATAAATAAGAAAATAGAATATAAGCCTATTTACAGTCCCAAACTTGGTTTGGTTTAGTGGCATGACATAAATTTTTTTCTATTTGTGGACGCCTACCATTAGTCATCTGCCAAACCTTTAAACGAAAGAACAGCTTAACCGACGCCTACTATTTTAAGGGGGTCTTGCCCTCTATAAACGATGTCTTTAATGAACAGCAAGCTGATTTAAACATCAGCTTTTTTTTATAGATATGAGCATTTGAACGGACAGTGCCACATGTATCTTTATGGAAACAGGACATAAAACCCGCCCTTCATCCGTTTTAAAGGTTATCTTTGAAAAATGTGGCACATCTATCGTGTACCCCTCAGTATTTCAAGGTTTTGAGCAAAGAAAATCAACTTTAGCTAAAAGTCTCATTTAACTCAGTCAAGTTAATAAAATAATCATATTAATGAAAATACCTAAATGGCATGTGAAACTGACCGATACACAAAAAAAAGCGATGCTCAAATGGAGAAAGCCCTTACTCATTTTATTGGGTGTCCTAATCGCCGTCGTCATATTGGTTATTGTTTTTATTTCACCTATCACCAAATATGTCATTGAAAAATATGATGAAGAATATACGGGACGACAAATCACAATGGACTGGGTATATGTCAATCCCTTTACGGGTAATCTGCATTTCAAAAATTTTAAAATTTATGAATACAAAAGTGATAGTGTTTTTTTAGCGTCCACAGGTTTAAACCTCAATATTGGCATCCTTCAAATCTTTGCCAAACAGTATATCATAAAATCCATAAATTTGGTTGAACCCGTTGTTTCCATCAGCCAAAATAAAAAAGGCGATATCAATTTTGTAGATTTGATAGAACGATTTTCTTCAAAAAAATCACCAGGCTCGATGAAAAAAGCTGTTTATTTCAATATCCTCAATATGAAAATAGACGAAGGCGAATTTCATTATCGTGAAAAATCTGTCCCCATAAATTATTTTATCAAAGATTTGGTATTCGAAAGTGAAGGCATGAAGTGGGATGTGGATACTTTAAACGCCCAATTTTCTTTTAAATCGGGTTTGGGCGCAGGAGATGTAAAAGGTAATTTTACGCTCAATCTTAAAACCTTAAATTACAGCATCGCTACGGTTGTCAATAAATTTGATTTAAAATTTATAGAACAATATTTTAAAGATATTTCCAATTTTGGTAATTTTTCTGCCAATTTTGATGCCGATGTGAAAGCAAAAGGCAATCTGAATGATGCTGAAAATATTGTTGCAGTCGGTTCTTTAATCTTGAATGATTTCCATTTGGGCAAAAATGTTGAAAACGATTATGCGGCTTTTGATAAACTCACGGTATCTATTAATGAAATAAATCCAAAGAATAGAAAATACCTTTTCGATTCTTTGGTATTAGTCCATCCTTATATCAAATACGAACAATACGATTATTTGGACAATTTGCAATTGATGTTTGGTAAAAATGGAGAAAATATTAAAGAAGCGCATCAAGACCGGACTAAATTTAATCTTATCCTCGAAATTGCTGATTATGTAAAATTAGTCACAAAAAACTTTTTTCGTAGTTATTATCAAGTCAACAAATTAGCTGTTTATAAAGCAGATATCAATTACAATGATTTTACTTTAAATGAGCAATTTTCCATAGGCGTTAATCCTTTAAACATCATTGCTGATACTATTGATAAAAATAATGCGCGCTTAAAAGTATATGTTAAGTCTGGTATTGAGCCTTTTGGAAATGCTACTTTGAATTTGAGTATCAATCCTAAAGACAGTTCTGATTTTGATATTCAATATAATTTTCAAAAAATACCGATTACGCTATTTAATCCCTACACTATTGCTTATACTTCTTTCCCTTTAGACAGAGGAACGGTTGAATTTAATGGCAAATGGCACGTCATAAATGGCAATATTCAAAGTGAAAATCATCTTATAGTCATTGACCCACGTGTGAGTAAACGGATAAAGAAAAAAGATATGAAATGGGTGCCTTTGCCGCTTATTATGGCATTTGTGCGTGAGCGCGGCAACGTTATTGATTATCAAATCCCGATAACAGGGAGTCTTAAAGACCCTAATTTTCATTTGCGCGATGCCATTTTTGATTTAATTAAGAACATTTTTGTCAAGCCTGTGACCATTCCGTATGGTATTGCAGTGAAAAATGTAGAAAATGAGATTCAAAAACTGCTTACACTCAAGTGGGAAATGAATAAAAATAAGCCATTGCAAAATGAAGAAAAGTTTATTAAAAAAATGGTCGATTTTCTTAAAAAAACCCCTGATGCAGCGATTACCATAAGCCCTCAGTCTTATGCATTAAAAGAAAAAGAATATATTCTATTTTATGAAGCTAAGAAGAAATATTATTTAGATATCAACAATAAAAACGCACAGGCTTTTTCAGAAAATGATTCGATGATTGTAGATAAAATGTCTGTTAAAGATGCATCATTTGTGAACTATCTGAATAAAAAAACCAAAGGTGCTCTGTTATTTACCGTTCAAGATAAGTGCAGAAAAATTGTTGATTCTGATAAAGTTTTGTCTAAATATAATCAATTAATTAAAGAAAGAGCCAATGTGTTGATGTCATACTTTAATGATAAACAAATAGGAAATAGAGTGAAAATTTTAGAAAATAAAAATGTTGTTCCTTTCAATGGGTACTCATTTTATGAAATAGCATACAATGGCGAATATCCTAAAACACTGTTGTCAGCTTATCGTAAATTAGATAATTTTGATGACCAAGCACCGAGAAAAAAATTTAAAGAAGAACGCAAGAAAATATCTAACTTATTTAATATTTTTCGGAAGAAGAAATAAAATCGTAAAGATGTGCCTTCATCCAACAGAATAGAAAAATGTATGAATTATGTAACTATTCCTATGAATTGTGTAACACTAAATGATTTAGATGTGTGCACTTTTGCAGAGCGTCATTACAGATTCAACACACAATTCGAGAAAATCATTCAATCACAGCTAAATCAAACAATAATGTTTAGAAAAACCTTTATGCCAAGTGCACCCAACAAAACACTTTGGTTTTTAGCCCTCCTCATTGGTGGTTTGGGCATTTTAGCACATTACACCCACATTGAAGAATTATCGAAGTATAATTATCAAATGTTGTTGATTGGTTTTCTTTTACTTGCCATAGGTACGGCTTATCGAAAGATATAAAGTAGATCGCACTATCCCCCCTCAGTATAAAAACAAAAAAGCTTCATGCAATATCATTTTGCAGAGGCTTTTTTGTTTAACTTTGCATGAATTAGATTGATAATAAGAAATAAACTAAAGTATTAAAAATCAAAGAAAATGAATCCAATTATTAAAAACATTCTGGCAGTCGTAGCCGGTGCCGTTATTGGCAGTATCGTGAATATGGGCTTCATCATGATGAGTGGTACCATCATTCCGCCACCCAATGGCGCTGATGTGACGACCATGGAAGGTTTAAAAGCGACGATGCACTTATTTGAGCCCAAACATTTTATCTTTCCTTTTTTAGCACATGCGGTTGGAACATTCGTAGGTGCGTATGTGGCGGCACTCATTGCTGCAAACAATAAAATGAAATTAGCCTTGGCTGTTGGTGTCCTTTTCTTAGCGGGCGGCATTGCCAATGTTTTGATGTTGCCTTCGCCAACGTGGTTTACTATTTTGGATATTGGCGTGGCTTATATACCAATGGCT
>JANMJN010000706.1:0-2834 GCA_031371355.1 Saprospiraceae bacterium | reverse complement strand
GATCGCCTGAATCTCCTTGTCGGCGTGCCAGCGTTCCGCCTTCTCCTTCAAGAGCAATCGTTATTTCCTCTTTTGATAAGTTTGTAAAGCTAACGACAATAGCTTTGGTATTTTCGATGGCAGAAATTTTTACATTAGTGCCACCACCAAGGTCGTAGCTGAACGAGCCGTTATCGGCTTTAATGGTGTTTGTGAATAGCGAAATCGCTAAAATCAGAATAAAAAACAATCGGGTTTTCATCTTTAAAAAATTTAAAATTGTTAAACAATCGAGTGAATTATTTTAGTTTTCAAACTAACTACTAAAATCAAAATTTTATTTTGTTTGTGTCAAAATTTTAACATTTCAACCTCATTTATTGTGCAAATGTACAACGAACTATAAACATTTCAAAATTTTATTTGGTTCACGCTGCAAAGATATTTTTTACAAATGATTTAAAAACGTTCCTTAGGTTAAGTTCCTGTTAAGTTATTGAAACTCGTTTTTGAGCTTTTTTCAAGTTTGATTTTTTTTACTATTAGGACACAAAATTGAGTGCAATTGTTACAGTTTGTAAAGCCCTGTTCGACCAAATCTATCATGTTTTGGATTAAAAGCCTTTATTATCGTGTCAACGTTTTTTTTGAACTTCCGAAAGTCATTTTTATTCGATGAACGCATTCCAATCTTTCGTCTTTGACTACAAATGTCAAGTATAAAGTATTGACTATAAATAACTTAAAAGGCTATTATCTTTTTGCACTTTCAGACAACGCCTCTTTTTCGTTTCTGAATTAAAGACAACTAATAGACTCCGTACCCTCATAAAAAGTTGCACGAAACTTTTCGTATTTCGACGTACTAAATATTTTGACTGTACAAAACGCACATTTATTCGACGAATTTTTTTTATCGAAATTTCAATGCACAAATCGCATTTACTGAGGGGGGCTATTTTTTGATTTTGAATTGAATTTTTTACGCAAAAAAAAAATGATTTTTTTTTTAATTTTTTTTTTTTTGAACTCCGTTTTTTAAAAAAATAACCGGAGTATTGACTTTATAACGTCTGCAAGAGACCATTATGTGGGATATATTTCAGCGATAAGGCTTGGTTTTTAGAACGAAATTCAATTCCAAAAAGTCAACCGACCATTGAAATACCATAATTTCAATATGTGTTAGACAGTAATGATGGGTCAAAATGAATAAAAAAGGCATTTTATGAAAATATATAGCTTTCTATATAGATTAAGGCGTAAAAATTTGGCTATTATCTCACATCGTTTTACTTTTGACACATTATTTAATACAATATTAAAGATTCAAAGCAAAAAAATGCTTTAACCAATTGATTATTAACACTTTATTATTCATTTAGAAATCACCTACCGAATTATCGGTATCATTTACTAAAGTTATGAATTTACACGAATACCAAGGCAAGGAATTGCTAAAAAGCTACGGCGTAAAAATCCAAGAAGGCATCCTTTGCCACACACCTGAAGAAGTGTTCGAGGCAGCGACTCGCCTACGCACAGAGCGTAATAGCGAAGGTTGTGTCGTCAAAGCTCAAGTTCATGCAGGCGGACGCGGCAAAGGTGGTGGTGTCAAATTTGCACCGACTCCTGAAAAAGCAAAGGAAAAAGCACAAGACATCCTCGGTATGATGCTCATCACACCACAAACCTCTGCTACAGGTAAACTTGTTCGCAAAGTTTTGGTCTGTGAAGACGTATATGGTCCAGGAGCCAGTGAACCGAAAGAATATTATATCTCTGTTTTGATGGATAGAGGTAAAAAATGTGATGTCATTATCTATTCTACTGAGGGGGGCATGGACATTGAAAAAGTGGCAGAAGAAACACCACAACTTGTTCATAAAGAATGGATTGACCCGCTTTTGGGCTTGCGACCTTTCCAAGTCAATAAAATTTGCTTCAATTTGGGATTGAGTGGCAAGTCTTTTAAAGAAATGGCGGCTTTTGTCACGTCATTATATAAGGCGTATGTGGGCAGCGATGCGAGTTTGTTTGAAATCAATCCTTGCTTAAAAACATCTGATGATGGCATTCTTGCTGTTGATGCTAAGGTGTCAATAGATGATAACGCACTTTTCCGTCATCCAGACCTCGAAGCACAAAGTGATAAAGATGAAGAAGACCCAACGGAAGTCATAGCAATGGAAGCTGAATTGAACTATGTCAAACTCGATGGCAATGTAGGTTGTATGGTCAATGGTGCAGGTTTGGCAATGGCAACGATGGATATGATTCAACTTTCAGGTGGTCAGCCTGCTAACTTCCTCGACGTAGGTGGTACGGCTAATGCTGAACGTGTTGAGAAAGCTTTCAACATCATTTTGAGCGACCCAAATGTAAAAGCTATTCTTGTCAATATTTTTGGTGGCATCGTGCGTTGCGATAGAGTCGCGCAAGGTGTCATTGACGCATACAATAATATCGGTGCAATAAAAGTGCCTATCATTGTGCGTCTTCAAGGTACAAATGCAGACATCGCCAAAAAAATGATTGACGAATCAGGTCTAAAAGTTTTCTCTGCCATCGAGCTAAAAGAAGCAGCCGAACTTGTAAAACGTGTATTGGCATAACGTTTTTAACAGTTTTTATTTTTAAATTACAAAATAAAATATTTGTAACTGCCTTCAAATTTGATTTAGCAAATAACTTCACGCCAGTAAAATGTTAATGGTTGAAAATTTTTTAAAAATTTTATGCTTTTTATTTGCATCAATTGTAGGAATATGTATCTTTGTCTTATTAGAAATACAAAAAAACATGATTTCTGATCACTAAAAAAAATAGTCATTTTGACATAAAGAGTTTTGTAC
>JANMJN010000701.1:0-5952 GCA_031371355.1 Saprospiraceae bacterium | reverse complement strand
ATGAAGGGCTTGACGAGGCAAAATATCCATTGTTTTTAAGGCAAATTGCTTGTATTTTGTAAAAATCGTACCCTTTAAGATGCGATGTCCGCCGTATTTCGTATCCATAAACAACGGGTGCCCAAGATATTTCATGTGGACACGTATCTGGTGCGTTCGTCCTGTTTCTAATTTACATTCGACCAAACTGACATAATACATAGGTTCAATAACCTTATAGTGTGTGACGGCATATTTGCCTTGATCACCTTCTGGAAAAGGCACAATGACGGAATGTTCATTTGGGCTGCGCCCAATATGCACATTGATAGTGCCTTCTAAATCATCGGGTTGCCCCCAAACCAATGCCCAATATCGCCTTTCGATGGTATGATAAAAAAACTGACGAGCCAAATGTGTCATTGCAAATTGATTTTTGGCAACGACCAATAAACCACTTGTATCTTTATCTATTCGATGTACTAAACCAGGACGATTGTCAGAACCCACCTCAGAATAATCTGGTATTTTATCTTGAAAATAATAGGCTAAACCATTGACCAAAGTTCCTCTATAATTTCCGACACCAGGATGACAAACCAAACCTGCTTGTTTATTGATAACAATTACATCATCGTCTTCATAAATAATGTCAAGAGGTATATTATCAGGATCAATACGACCATGTTCAGGCATTTCTGGAAAAACAATGCTGATTTGTTGTAAGGGTTTTATCTTATAATTGGGTTTTACAGCCTTGTCGTCCACCAAAACCGAACCTGCACGGATAGCATTTTGAATCTTATTGCGACTTACTTTGGATAGTCTATCAGTCAAAAATTTATCAATTCGGGTCATAGTTTGACCTTTATCTGCCGTAAACCGGTGATGTTCGTACAGTTCATCGTCTGTTTGACCGACCTGCTCGTCCTGTTCCTCTCGTTCATAATCTGCATCTTCGGCAGTTGGCATGAAGTCTTCGTTGGGTGTCATTTTTATTATGGATAGTTGAAAATGGATAGTTGAAAATGGATAGTGGATAATGGATAATATATACTACTTTATTATCCATACACTATCCAATATATTAAAATATTGTGTAAAAGTCTTTTGTCAATTCTTTATACCCCTCAGTATAATCGCGTTCATCGCGGCTGTTTTGAATAATGAATTCATCGTGGGTAAAAGTACGGTTTGTCAATTCAAATTGTAGTAGAAGGCGTTCAATCCCTTTGTCTTTTTTCGGTCTCACATCTGAACGGCGGGTCAAATAAAAACCATAAGTACCAGCAATTTCTATAAAACGTAAGCCTTCAATTAATGGTAAAATAACGCAAAAACGCCCGTTTTTATGTAAAAGAGCGCGTGTTGCGTGAAGTAAATCACCGTGAGGCAGCTTTACTGTGTGCCGAACATTTGTTTTATCACCTGTACTCGATAAAGTACCACCTGTAAAAAAAGGTGGATTACTGACCACCAGATCGTATTTATCGGTATGCGTTTTAGCAAATTCCTGAATGGAATTATGAAAAACAGTTAGCTTATTGGCAAAAGGTGAATTTGCCATATTCTCTTGCGCTTGCTCAACTGATATCTCATCAATTTCAACCGCATCAATAGTTGCCTCTTCAATATGCACCATTTTTTGAGCCAACATAATAGCGATGACACCAGTTCCAGTGCCGATATCAAGGATTGAAAGAACATTTTCAACATCTGCCCAAGCACCAAGTAAAACGCCATCAGTGCCTACTTTCATTGCACAACGGTCTTGATGAATTTTGAACTGTTTAAAAGTAAAAGGCTTGCTTTCAGTATTTTTTTCTTTTAACATACACAATTATAGGATTGGATCTCATGCTTTGATCTTGTAAAAGTTTCAAAATTTGCAAAAAATTATTGTTATAGTCATAGACTAAGGAAAAGGCACATAGAACCGACTTCCTCTGTATCAAAGTGTAAATTTCGCATTTCTAAATGAAAAATTAAGTTTATTGTTCATTTTTCTCATAAAAGCCCTTTCAATATGTTATTTGAAAAGGCTTTTAGTGTTTAGAAAACAAAATATAAAATTAACGGACAATCTGTATTGTTTTTGTTAGATACTTTCCGTCAACCAAAAAACTAACATAGTATGTTCCCATAGCAAAATTACTGAGGGGTATCGTTTTCGTAAGTTCGCCTAATTGATTCCGATAAATTACACTCTCAAGTTGTTGTCCATTTATGTTCAATATCGTTAACGTCACATCCCGTGCAAAGTCATTCTTCAATCGAACATTTAAGACATCACTGCTTGGATTTGGGTAAAGATTAGCTTCAAAACCTTCAAGCGCTACTTCTTTTGTACCCACGCCTTGCTCTTTCCAACGGGCTTCAAAATCTTGAAGATAAATATTGGCAACAGCCGCATCGTGAATGATTAGTGTATTTTCATCATTTGTTCTCTCTGCTGTATTTGTCCAGTTATGCGAGCCAGTTATAACCATAGGGTCTGAATTTGCACCTGCGGGTTTGGCATCAATCAAGGCGTATTTATGGTGATAAATGATAGAAGAACCTCCCGCTTTGAACAACTTAATATTCACATTATTTCTTTGCAAATAATTAATTTGCGAAGAAGCACTTGCTGTATCTTGGTCAACCAAACCACGTACACTGGCACCACGTCTTTGTGCATTATTAACTGCCGTGCCTAAGTCAAAATACGTGAAAATCAAAAGAGATAATTCGAGGTCAACATCCGCCGTATTGACTGCATTGATGATACCTAAAGAGGTTTCATCAGATGGTGAAAAATAGATTTCGCACAATTTACCCGCCAATTTTACTTGTTTTGGCGTATTATCTTTCTTATCTAAGCCGAATTTCCCCAAAGTCGTATTTGGCGTAGCGGAAGAACTTCCCCACATTTCTTCAAATTCCATTCTGTAAACCATTGCCAAGGATTTGTCCTGTATGAAAATCGCATTATTATAATCTGTATAAATTTGCCCTGTTGACCAGTTCATAGCACCCGACATCACCCACGAAGTATTGACACTATCGGCATCAATAATCATAAATTTATTGTGCATTAAATCAACTGTTGGCTTTTTAATGACTTTGAAACCGAAACCTGTTGTATCAGCAAGGACACTATTAAACGAATTTTTATCGGCGATATACCTTACTCGAACACCCTTTGCCGCCGCTAATTTCAGAGCTCCAACAATAGCTGTAGAACTATTATTGTACATAGCTATATCAATTGAACTCTTTGCATTTGTGATATATGAAACAATTTCAGATTCGCAGCGACCTCCTGTTGTGGCTAAGGCTTTATTATTAATACCTACTTTGAAAGTTGTATCAACAGCATGATTGAAATAAACCCGTGTCTCGCCTGTAGAAAGAGAAGCCGTTATGACTGGAAATATTCTTGACGAATCAGTTTTGCCATTTGACCTTGAAAAAACACGCACATAGAGTACTTTTGACGCCGTTTGATTACTCACTGTGGCTATATGGCTTTTTGTATTAGGTGTTCCCATGACCGTTGTTCCCAAATCAATTGTAGGTCCAAACTGGATTTCAGAACTGCCTTCGATATTTGTTTGCCAATTGAGTGTAAAGCCTGTGGAAGCCAAACCCTCAACTTTTACAGGAGTCGTTATAGCAATACTTTGATAGTCAATATCGGCAGAATCACGCGGTAAAAGCTGGTAAGATGATGCAAATTGAGAACATATACCTATTAAATTGACAGAAACAGATGGTATCGTTTTCCCAACCAAAGCACTGCCCGTTGCTACTCGTACTTGGATTTCAGTACCGTCCACATTAAATTTATAATTGGTATTGCCGACAAAAGTAGGGGTTCCAGCCCCTGTAAATTGACCATTAAACAGCTTAACAAGCTTGGATTCGTTCGCTTCTGCCATGCCAGCAGGCGTTATACTGAGGGGGGGTACTAATACATTTGTCGTACCGATAATGCTGAATAAGGTCATCGGGTCAATCTCTAAAAGATTGTTATAATCTTTGAGCGTACCTGTTACTTCAATTGAATCTCCACGTTTAGTCGTCGAGAAAGTAGGTACAGTAGCACTTGAATAAAAGGCACATAAAGCACCCGTAGCGTCTTGAAAATAGCGAATTGTTGTACCTAATTCAGAGCTATTGATAATGCGTCCGCGAACAGTGACGACCGTGCCGGCAGGTTTTGCTCTCGCTTCTGATATAGTGATAAATTGCCCCTTGGAGACATAACTGAAACTCAAAAGAGTGATAAATAGGGTAATTATTTTTTTCATTTTACTATTTTTATAAATTTTTAAACCCAAAATTACTAGAAATCGTTGCTTTTTTGTGTATAATAGGAAGAAAGTTAGACAAACTTAATTTTAAAAATATACGGATGAATTTATTTAATAATTAAAAATGACTTTACTTTGGACGCTGAAAAGCAATAGGTAACTTTTTTAAAAAGATTGTTTCTTAATTTTAAGACTTAAAAATACAACGCATATGGCAAAGCGTGAAAAACAACACCCTGATTTTGAATGTATTGAATATGATTATGGTAATCTGGATCATCGACTATATGAAGGAAACATATTTGCTACGCTTAAATTTGCAGATGAGGTTGACTTCATTGTTTATTTTGATTTTAAAGATTTTTTAGATTATCATAAACGCAAAAAATCACCTTTCCACCGCACAGTGGAAAGCGTTTATCTCGACATGAAGGGTTGGGGTAGTCGATATTTTGAGTTGATAGAGTTGTTACAAGAAGAAGATGACGTTGATTTGTTTGAACTTTTTGTAGATTATATCGAGGAAACAGAAGAGGAATTGGTTAATAAATACGAAGCAAGGCGATATAGAATACAAGAAGCGAATCGAATTAAGCCAGTTGTTGTTGAGGAACAGAAAGTTAAAGAAATAAAAGAAATAAAACCTGAATCTGAACCACTTGTAGAAGAGGACGACGACGACGACATTTCACCTTATGACAGAGATAGAGCAAAATTTGAAGAAATACTCAAACAGGCTTCTAACGACATGTATGATGCGCTAAAAGCTGATTTTTTTCCAAAAATGGAGTATTTCTATCGTCGTTATCCCAGTAGATGGAAATCGCTGACAGAAAATTTGGAGATGTTTTTCCAAAACTTTGAAGATGAAATGCTGCATGAAATGCTTCCACAACTCGATGATGAGGAGTATCGAGAGTTCGACATCAAATACAATTCGCAAAAAGCCGATATGTCCGACGATGATGAACCACCCACAGCTCGGTAATCCATTATCCTTTATCCTTTATCCATTAAAACATGACTTATCTTTCAGAAATAACTTTTCTTTTCAAAAAAGAAATGATGCTCGAATGGCGACAAAAATATGCGTTGGGCGGCATTTTGCTGTATGTGACCTCAACTGTTTTTGTTGTTTTTTTATCCTTTATCAAAGTTATACCTGATGTTTGGAATGCTTTGTTTTGGATAATTTCACTGTTTGCATCAGTCAATGCAGTGGCTAAAAGTTTTGTTCAAGAGAACACTGCCCGCCAATTATATTATTATCAATTGGCACATCCGACGGCGGTTATTTTGTCAAAAATATTTTACAATATATTTTTGCTCTTGATAATCAACCTCTTAACCTTTGGTGTTTTAGGTTTGATGGTAGGTAATCCAGTTTTGGATACCCCTCAGTATTTATTAGCTATTTTGTTGGGCTCTATCGGTTTTTCTATCACTTTTACATTTATTTCGGCAATTGCAGGCAAAGCCAACAACTCGGCTACTTTGATGGCAATCCTCAGTTTCCCAGTCGTTTTGCCCATTCTCATCACCCTTATTCGCTTGTCAAAAAACGCCATAGCTGACAAAGCATCGACGTGGGCAAGTGATATTCAGACTCTTGGTGCAATTGATGCGATATTAATTGCTTTATGTTTTATTCTCTTTCCTTACCTTTGGCGCGATT
>JANMJN010000692.1:0-1897 GCA_031371355.1 Saprospiraceae bacterium | reverse complement strand
CCTGTTTTACCGGCAAAACGATATTGAGAGGTACGCAAATGATAAGCCGTGCCACCAGGTAATTCGACAACCGATTCTAAAAGTTCACGGGCTTGAGCCAGAGCTTCAGAAGAGGCAATACGTTTATTAACAATAGTCGGTTTAAAATATTTTTGTGTTTCGTTATATCTTCTTATTTCACTGACAAGATATGGCTTCATCATAACACCATCATTAGCAACAGCATTATAAAAAGTCAATAACTGTAACGGGGTGATTTCCAACTCATAACCGACGCTCATCCAAGGTAATGTAATACCACTCCATGTCGCATCATCTGCGTTTTTGATATTGGGCGGTGCTTCTCCCTCTAACTCAATGCCTGTTGGAATTGTCAAATTGAAATCTTGTAGATGTTTAATATATTTCTGACGTTTATCATTAAAATAGCCATAAACCAACTTAGAAACACCCACATTAGATGAAGCTGAAAAAACCTCTTTGGCAGTCATCAAATTTTTCTTTGTTTTTTCATGATCTTCCAAAACGACATCTGAATATTTATGGTGTCCACCTTCAATATCTACGGTATCACTCAAACGCACCGCTTTTTCTTCGAGAAGTGCCAACATAGAAGCCAATTTGAAAGTCGAACCAGGTTCAACTCGTACACCCACAGCATAGTTGTAATCCTCCCACCAGCCATCTTTTGTACGGCTTACATTAGAAATGGCTTTAATCTTACCCGTTTTCACTTCCATTACAATAGCAGTTCCATGCTTGCTTGAAAAGTTTCACATGACCGAATGAGCGCAGTTTGTGTAATATCTTGTGTATTAACATCTAAAGTCGTTACCACATCGTCACCATTTCGAGGCTCGATATCCGTTAAATCTTGAAGCGGAACCCACACGTCATTACCGACTCGAATCATGGGGACAGTCTCTTTACCCCCGCTCAGCTCTTTATCAAACCGACCTTCTAAACCAATTTTCAAATCATCTTTTGTATAGCCTAAAGTCCTGAGTGCCAACATTTTAAATGGATGTTCTCGTCGATTTGTTCGAATAGCAATGAAGCCATTTGACCGACCGTCTCGAAAAACAGGAAATGTTTTTATGATGGCTAATTGGGCAACCGAAATATCTTTAGCAATGAGTTCATACCGGCTTTTAGCTTGAAAATGCGTCCAGAGATAATTGCGCCACTCGTCAATTGAACTTTTTTCAGGTGTCAAATAGGTTGTCAGACACCAAGCAAGTGAATCAAGGCTTTTGACAAACTCATCTTTACTCAATCCATCGGCACCAAAATCCATTCGAACTTCAAAATAAGGTATAGAAGTTGCCAAAAGGGAGCCATCTTCTGCAAGTACATTCCCGCGTTCTCCAGGTACTTCGCGGTTCTGAATATAGCGTTTGTCTGCTTCTTTGCGCCATCTGTCGCCTTCACGTGTTACTATCATAAATGCTTTAAACAAAATCGTCATGGCTACAAGGACGATAATAACTGCAACCAAATACACCCGACCTAAGACATTGTCTCTAAAATTGACTTTTGCCATTGATTAATATTTCTTTTGATTACTACCACAGTAAATTTACTCAATTATTATTCTTTTAGTCCGCTGATTCGAAGCACGTAACCCAAACGGTTCAACACGTTTTTCTATCTCAGACTGTTTGGTCGTCAACATCACCTCTGCCTTTGCACCATTATATCGCCACTTTAAATCTTTAATATCTTTCTCTAACAGCTGTATTTGTCGCACTTGCTTATCCGCAAAGTTTGAATTAGCGATATAAATTAAACTAATAAAAAATAAAAAAAACACAAATGGTATGTTGCCAAATACCCAATCTGACATCATTGTTCCTAAATGCGTATAGTCTTTTAGTGGACGTGCCATATTGTTTTA
>JANMJN010000681.1:0-1982 GCA_031371355.1 Saprospiraceae bacterium | reverse complement strand
CGCCATTTGAGCGCAGCTCTTTTGGTCATCATTTTGGGCGCAATCGAAGCCAACATGGGCATCATCCCGTCTGCATCGAATGCCCCGCCGCTTTATGATGGCATATTTACTTACATCGCGCCGATGGCAATCTTTTTTCTGATGCTGGGTGTTCAAATCAAAAGCCTGAAAAAAGCGGGTTTGCCGATGATTACCAATTTTTTTATTGGCAGCGTTGGCACAATGGCGGGCGTACTCGCAGGCATGTGGTTCATTCATGGACGCATAAGTATTGGGGAAAATTTTCATGCCATTGGCGGTATGTACACAGGCACGTACATCGGTGGCAGCATCAATTTCAATGCCATTGCCCTGCATTATGGCGTGGGCAAAGAAGGGTCGCTTTTTGCGGCAGCAACAGCCGTTGACAATATTTGGAGCGCGATTTGGGTTGTAGTGACCATTTTTATTCCAAAAATAATGAAAAAAATCGCACCCACAAGCCACCAAAACGCACTAACCGACGAGGACTACGCCCAACACAGCAGCGATAGAGAATTAGTTGACCCCCTCAGTATATCGGCACTCATTGCTCTCGGTTGTGCCACGATGTTTGGGGTGAGCGAATTGGTCAAACTATTCCCCACCATACCATCCGTCATTTTCTTAACGACCTTTGCTTTGTTGTTGGCACAGATACCTTTTGTTCAAAACATAAAAGGCAACCGCCTTTTGGGTATGTTTTGTGTCTATATTTTTTTAACGGTCATTGGTGCGCATTGCGATATTCCTGCGCTGATGAAAGATGGACAGTTGGCAATGACCCTTTTCACGCTCGTGGCTATCATTGTCACGGTTCATGGCATCCTCATTTTTGGTTTGGGATATCTGTTCAAACAGGATTGGGACATACTCGGCATCGCTTCGCAAGCCAATGTTGGCGGTTCCTCAACGGCTTTGGCTTGCGCCAAAAGTTTAGGGCGCGAAGATTTGGGTTTGGCGGCTATTCTGATTGGTGCTTTGGGCAATGCGACGGGGACTTATTGGGGGATTTTGATTGCGGAGTTTTTAAGAGGATATTTTTAATCATAAAAATACTGAGGGGGTAGAAGTGTTTTCAAAAATGAAAGTGCAACTTTTAACACGAATTTATAGCGAATTGTACGAATGCCACGAATTTCTTTTATTTCTTATCAAATCGAAAGGAGGGTGAAAAGAAATTCGTGACATCCGTATAATTCGCTATAAATTCGTGGTAAATATGTCTAATTCAACCGATTATTCGCTTGCAATAGCTTATTTATCGTCGCCAAAAAACGCGATAATCTTATCCGCCAATTCCAAACCGATATTCGCTTGTGCCTCTTTAGTAGCAGCACCGATGTGTGGCGACACAGAAACGCGTGGATGATTCAACAAATCAGCACGTGGATTAGGCTCATTGACGAACGCGTCGAGACCTGCGCCACCGATTTGTCCACTTTCTAAAGCCGCAAGCAAGGCATCTTCGTCAATGACACCGCCACGAGCGCAGTTGACGAGGATAGCACCCGTTTTCATGGCTGCCATTTCGTCTGCACCGATGAGCGGTTTGCTCAAAGCGGGTGTG
The DNA here is from genome assembly GCA_031371355.1 of Saprospiraceae bacterium. Lineage (GTDB taxonomy): Bacteria > Bacteroidota > Bacteroidia > Chitinophagales > Saprospiraceae > JAAFJT01. Next base: position 394 of record JANMJN010000681.1, on the reverse strand, counting down.
TGAAGGCTGATGAAATCGGCGTTTTTCAATATCTCTGACAAAGGATAAGAGCGCAAATGAATGCTCAACTTCACGTCTTTAGTATTGTACAAACTGATTGTCAAATCTGTTTCTTTAATCATCGGGTCGCTGACAATGACGTTCATACCCATCGCAAAACCAATGCGCGCCAACTCCTGACCGATACGTCCGAAACCAACGATACCTAAAGTTTTGCCGCGCAACTGAATGCCTTCTGCATAAGCAGATTTGAGTTTTTTGAAATCACCTGTTGCCATTTCGCGGTTTGAGCGGTGCAAAAAGCGAGACAGCATAAAAATATGCCCCATTGCCAATTCTGCAACCGATTGAGACGATGCGGCAGGTGTTGTGATGATTTCGATACCTTTTTCGC
>JANMJN010000667.1:0-1925 GCA_031371355.1 Saprospiraceae bacterium | reverse complement strand
ATGTTTTGACTGAAATTACACCGACGGAACGCAGCGCGGTGTTTCAATTCACTTTTCCAAAAACAGACAGTGCATTCATCCTCATTGATGCGTTTGACAAAGGTTCTTATATCAAAATAATACCCGAAGAAAATAAAATCGTCGGTTACACCACCCGCAACAGAGGCGGCGTGCCTGCCAACTTCAAAAATTACTTCGTCATCACGTTTGACAAAGCATTTGAAAGTATTTTTGCTGTTGATGACAGTATTGTTATGTCTGGAAAAAAGGAAATAACAAGCACACACGCCCAAGCCATAGTTGGTTTTAAGACTAAAAAAGGTGAAAAAGTGCATCTGAAAGTCGCTTCGTCCTTTATCTCTTTTGAACAAGCAGAATTGAATTTGAGTCGTGAAATTGGCAAACAAACCTTTGCTCAAATCATGGAAAAAGCCAAAACTGCTTGGCACAAGGAATTGATAAAAATAAAAGTTGAAGGCGGCACAGAAGAACAATTGAAGACTTTTTACTCGTGTCTGTACCGCATGTTGTTGTTTCCAAGGAAGTTTTATGAATACGATGCCCAGAATCAAATCGTGCATTACAGTCCGTACAACGGCAAAGTTGAGAAGGGATATATGTTTACAGACACAGGATTTTGGGATACTTTCCGCTCATTATTCCCATTTTTAACCATTATGTACCCCGAAATGGACGGACATATCTTGGAAGGTTTGGCGAACACTTACAAAGAAAGCGGTTGGCTACCCGAATGGGCAAGTCCTGGACATCGGAAAAGTATGATGGGCAGTAATTCGGCATCCATCATCACCGATGCGTATTTGAAAGGGGTAAAAGGCTACGACATCAATGTTTTATATGAAGCTTTACTCAAAAATACTGAGGGGGAGGGTCCCATCAATTCTGTAGGTAGAAATGGGGCGCAACAATATAATACATTGGGCTATGTGTCATTGGATGGTTTTGGTGGCAGTGCCGCAAAAACACTGGAATACGCGCACGCCGATTTTTGTTTGAATCAATTAGCCATTGCCTTAAAAAAGCCACAAAACGACATTGAAAAGTTTGCAAAACGCAGTCAAAACTATATAAACCTATTTGACCCAAACCATAATTTGATGCGCGGCAAACATGCAGACGGCAGCTTTGATGATAAATTCAATCCTTTCAGATGGGGCGGTGAATTCGTGGAAGGCAACAGCTGGCATTACAGTTGGAGTGTTTTACATGATTTCAAAGGCTTGTCAAAACTGATGGGCGGCGATAAAAAGATGGAAATAATGCTGGACAGTGTGTTTAATCTGCCACCGATTTTCGATGAAGGCAGTTATGGTCGGGTTATTCACGAAATGATGGAAATGCAGGTGATGAACATGGGACAATATGCGCATGGCAATCAACCGATTCAGCACATGATATACATTTACGATTACTGTGGCGCACCTTGGAAAACGCAAATGCACGTCAGAGATGCCATGGAAAAGCTCTATAAACCGACATCCGATGGTTATTGTGGTGATGAAGACAATGGACAAACGAGTGCATGGTATGTGTTTAGTGCGATGGGTTTTTACTCTGTTTGTCCCGGAACACAAGAATATGCCATTGGCTCTCCCCTATTCAAGAAAATCACGTTGCATTTAGAGAATGGCAAAACATTTATCATCCATGCGCCACAAAATAAGGCGGGAAATGTGTACATTCAATCCGCTTTATTAAACGGTGTTACATACAATAAAAATTATGTGAAACACGCCGATATTATGAAAGGCGGTACATTGCAATTTAATATGAGCAACCAACCGAATGTGAAAAGAGGGGTTACGAAAGAAGCTGCGCCGTATTCTTTTTCGAAATAAAAAAGGAAAATCCCCCTTCGTTATTTATCACATAGTTGCATAGTGGATTTCACATAGATTCACATA
>JANMJN010000660.1:0-2991 GCA_031371355.1 Saprospiraceae bacterium | reverse complement strand
GTTTAGGCAGATGGAAACAGACTTTTGGACACACAGTTTTCCAATGGTTTCAAGTTTTAGGTGAGTTTGAGGCAATGTCGAGTATCGCCAATTTCTCTTACAATCATCCTGAATTTATTTTCCCAAGCCCAAATACTGAGGGGGGGCTTGTGATGAAAAATGTTGGGCATCCGCTTATTCCAAGTGATAAACGTATTGGCAATGATGTGACTTTCAATAACCCTTCGTTTGTCGTTTTGACGGGGTCAAATATGTCTGGTAAAAGTACCTTTTTGCGTAGTTTAGGTGTCAATTTAGTGCTTGCTAAAATGGGTGCGCCTGTATGTGCGGACGCGTTTTCTTTTTATCCTTTCAACGTTTTTGTGAGTATGCGTGTGAGTGATTCTTTGCAAAACAGCGAATCGTTTTTCTTTGCAGAATTGAAAAGATTGAAGCGTATTATCACTGAATTGGAGAAAAACCAAAGGACTTTTGTCATTTTGGACGAAATACTGAGGGGTACAAACTCCAATGATAAACGGGCAGGAACGATTGGTTTGATTAAAAACTTGATGGCGCACAAAGCGGTTGGTATCATCGCCACACATGATTTAGTGATTGGAGACATGGAAAAACAATATCCTGATTACCTTAAAAACCTCTGTTTTGAAGTTGAAATCATTGATAATGAATTGCATTTTGATTATAAACTTCAAGAAGGCGTGGCGCAAAAAATGAGCGCGGCGTTTTTGATGAAGAAGATGGGGATTATCCAAAAAATCTAAATAAAAAAAAATGCCTAAAGAAAACATCTATTCTCGCTCGTTTCGGTTGCGTAAAGCCTATTGGACGGCAACGGTTGTTATGTTCAGTTATACCCGTTTGTGGTTTTTAAAAAAGATATTTGGACAGAAATGGTACAACAGGCGTATTGTCTCTTTGCATATCCGCAATGCGGAACGGGTGCGCGATGCCATTTTGCAACTCAATGGTTTGTTTATCAAATTGGGTCAGATGTTGTCCATTTTGACCAATTTTTTGCCAGAAGCTTTTCAAAAACCTTTGGAAGCGTTGCAAGATCAGATTCCGCCGAGACCTTTTGCTTCAGTTCGTGAAAGAATACTGAGGGAGTTGGGCAAACCGATTGAAGAGCTTTTCGCACAATTTGATGAAAATGCGCTTGCAGCGGCTTCTATCGGGCAGGCACATCGCGCTCGATTGCATGACGGTACTGATGTTGTTGTAAAAGTACAACATGCTGATATTGAACAGGTTGCACAAATAGATTTAGAAATTATATTGCGATTAACACGCATTTCTGCTTGGTTTTATGACATTAAGGGTATGGACTACCTTTATTCACAAGTGCGGAAAATGATTGAAGAAGAGTTGGATTTTTTAAGAGAAGCGACTTCTATGAATCAAATTCGTGTAAATATCGCTGAAGAAGGTATTACAGTGCCTATTGTGCATCCCGAATATTCTACTGGAAAAGTGCTGACGACGACTTGGCACGAGGGCGTAAAAATCTCAAACCTCGCTCAATTAGATGCTTGGCAATTGGATCGACGCGACATTGCGAGCAGATTGCTTCAGGCATATTGTCGGATGTTGTTCAAAGATGGTTTTTATCACGCTGACCCACATCCAGGTAATATACTCGTTCAGCAAGACGGCTCTATTGTGCTGCTTGATTTTGGCGCAGTGGCAACTTTGAGCACGGCATTGCGGGAAGGCATTCCGCAACTCATTGAGGCGGCTATTAGAAATGATACGGCTGCGATGATAGCGGCGTTGAACAGGATGGGCTTTTTGGCACACAACCGAGATGCAGAGAAAATGGCGGAAAAAATGGTCAATGCCTTGCGCAATTTCCTTCAAAATGAAATTAAATTAGAAGGATTGAATTTTAAAAATATTGAAGTTGACCCTTTTAATAATAGTCTGTTCAGTTTGATACAAGATATTGGTTTTAAAGGAATTACGGGTACAGTGCAAGTGCCAAAAGACTATGTTTTGCTCAATCGCATGGTGACGCTTTTGTTGGGTTTATGCAATGCGTTAGATCCTAAGTTCAATCCATTGGATGTTGTGCGTCCCTATGCTCAAAAGTTTTTAATGGGCGAAAAAGAAGGCATGGTGTCCTTTGTGAGTGGTCTGTTGCGCCGCAGCGTTGCGACGACACTTGGCTTGCCCGATGAACTGCATCAAGTATTGCAAAAAGCTAAAAAAGGCGAATTGGACATCAACAATCCTGATGTGATATTGGGGGCTAAGTTGATGTATTCTGTTGGTCAACAATTGATTTTCACTTTGCTGTTGTTGGCAACAGTCGCATTGGGTTTCCTTTTTCATAAGCAAGGCGAAGGGGAATATACGCGGATAACGATCTGGGTGGGTGGTCTCTTTATGTTTTTGTTGTTTCGGGCAATTAGGCGAGGTGGGAAGTATTTGTAAGGACCTTAAAGCGAGCGATAAACTGAGGGGTGGTATTAACCACCCATCCAAGAAATCAAAACAATCGCGACCAAAGCCAAAACCAAGCCTATCCAATTCAATTTTGCCAATTTTTCCTTGAAAAAGAACAAAGCCACAACCGTTGAAACGACGATGACACCTATATTATATACAGGCAACACATACGCACCGTTGTTTTTATAAACATCTAAGGCTTTTAATAGAAAATAGAAAGACAGAAAATTGGGGATTCCCAAAGGAATGGCGGCGATGAGGTTTCTAACAGCAATTGGTTTTCGGTGATAAATTAATAGAAATAAGCCTGAAACGATTGCACCCAAACAAGCCGTAAGCATAAAAGCGATTGTCGTACCACTTGCTGTGACGTACTTGAGGTTCAGATAATTAAAAGCCGTATTCGTGAGTCCGTACATTAGAAAGACCAATAGCGGTAAGGTGAGGTTATTCGTTTTCTTTTCAACTTCTTCTGACACCGCTTTTTTCCAAGTACTCAAATAAACCGCTAAAAAAGCGAGACCTAAACCGATGTAATTC
>JANMJN010000658.1:0-1846 GCA_031371355.1 Saprospiraceae bacterium | reverse complement strand
GTGATGATTCACCGAGCACCTTTTGGCTCGATGGAACGTTTTATCGGCGTGTTGACGGAACACTGTGCAGGTAAATTTCCATTGTGGATGACACCTGACCAAATAGCTATTTTGCCCATTTCAGACCGTTTTGGCGACTATGCCAAGGACGTTTTGAACCAATTGGCTGAAAATGACATCAGGGGTTTTGTTGACGACCGTGCCGAAACAATCGGGCGTAAAATCCGCGATACAGAAATGAAACGCGTGCCTTTTATGCTCATCGTTGGTGAAAAAGAGGTGGCTGAAGGTAAGGTTTCTGTCCGAAAACAAGGCGATGGCGACAAAGGAACAATGACAATTGCGGAGTTTGGCGCGTATTTCAAGACGTTGATTTAAGCCATAATGTAAATAATAATTGAAGAAAAGTAATTTTATCCTTGTAAATCCATCAATGTATTGATGGATTTACAAGGATAAAGTTATCTTTGCATTATGATACAACGTTCCATACTTCCACAAATACAACAAGCATTAGCATATTTTCCTGTTGTTGGCATAATTGGTCCTCGACAAGTAGGAAAGACAACGCTTGCTAAAATTTTAGAGAAAACACTCAATCAGCCTACGATTTTTCTTGATTTAGAAAGAGATTCTGACCGCCAAAAACTGTCGGAACCAGAGATTTTTCTCCAACAATACACTGATAGATGTGTCATCATTGATGAAATTCAGAATATTCCCACTTTATTACCGCTCATTCGGTGGTTAGTTGACCAAAACCGACATCCTGCCCGTTTTATTCTAACAGGCTCTGCTTCGCCAGACATCATCAAAGGCAGTACCGAAACACTGGCTGGACGCATTGCCTATTTTGAACTAATGCCCTTTTCATTGTTAGAAATTGGCAATGAGGTCACTCAAACACAACATTGGTTTCGAGGCGGATTTCCAGATTCTTTGCTTGCCCCAAATGCTGCTTTATCTGAAATGTGGTTGGGCAATTTCATTGAAACATTTTTGCAGAGGGATATTCGCCGAATTGGCTATGACATCACAATACCTGCTATGGAACGGTTGCTTAAAGTAGTGGCTTCGGGTAGTGGCAGTTTGTTAAATGTTGATAGTTTATCTAACTCATTGGGTATCAGTATCAATACAATCAAAAAATATCTTGATATTTTGGAGGGTAGCTTCATTTTGAGGCGTTTACAGCCTTTTTATATTAATACAACAAAACGATTGGTACGCTCACCCAAAATTTTCATACGCGATACAGGGCTTATGCACCGGTTGATTGGTATTCGTGATATTGAGCAATTGCAGGGCAGTATATGGTTAGGACATTCTTGGGAAACTTATGTTATTGAGGAGATTATAAGAGTGGGCGGTAAGGCTTTTGAATATTCATTTTATAGAACTCAAGCAGGTGCTGAAGTGGACTTAATACTGAGGGGGGCATCAGGGAAATTAACAATGATTGAAATCAAATACAGTACAAATGCTTCGCCATCAAAAGGATTTTATTCAGCAGCAACAGACTTAAAGCCTGATTTTCAATATGTCATAGTACCTGAAGGCGAAGCATGGGCAAAATCTTCCTCCTTAATTGTTTGCGGTTTGAAATGGTTTCTGACATATGAAATAGGAAAACTTTGAAAAAAGAAATACTTTTTAAAACGAGTTTTTTTTATCTCAATCTTCGGGTCTGCCAAGCATTTTTCCAGCATTTTGCATCTTCTTTTCCGCTTCTTTTTGCTCTTTTTCATCGTTTATACTGAGGGGGGTATTTGTTAAATTTGATAAGTCCGGCTGCCCTGCATCAACCCACGCGCTGTACCACGCCGAACCCACCGCTAAAATGGCG
>JANMJN010000256.1:0-8738 GCA_031371355.1 Saprospiraceae bacterium | reverse complement strand
GAGATATCAAAATTGGGGATACTTTTTTTTTCTTTTTTTTCCGAGATTATCGGAGTGAAAAGTAACGTATTTGATTTAAGACTGTATGAAATATTTATTTCAAATATTTCTTCTTTAAGCAATTTTATTATCTTTAAAATTTCAGAAACAGAGTAATAGTCTCCTTTAATTTCTGTTCTAATTATTGATAACGTTAAATTAAATTTACCAAATCCATGTTTTGATGAAATATCTTGTGGGTTTGGCATAGAAAAAAAACTAAATTTATATTTATTATCGACGAGTATTTTTGATACTTTCGGATTGTATGTTAGGAATTATATGACAAAAGTAGATTTATAATTTCATTTAGAAAAATCAATTCGCATTTTATTAATATATAAAAAGTACCCCCTCAGTATAAACCCGACAAACTTTTAATAGGACTTTCATTTTTGACTAAACTAAACTATTTTTGCTAAAAATATAGAAATATGGAAGCCGTACATATAGATAGCCAAAGGCTTTTGCGCGATGCAGATAGAATGCCCGTCAATGAATTGGAGCGTTTTCTGAACGACATCAATGCCATGTTACTTCGTAAAAAAACGCAAGACAAAGCCTTGCGGGAGCGTCAACTTTTGCACAAAATCAACAACACTGTTTTGGATGCAGCCCAAACAGAACGTTATCACGTTTTAGTAGAAAAATTAGAATTGAGCACCATGACAGATACAGAACACGCCGAATTCAACCTTTTAGGCAACAAAGAAGAAAAACTACGCAACCAACGAGTGAAATACATGATTGAATTGGCACAACTTCGTGCCGTTACTTTAACGGAAGTCATGGAATCGTTGGGATTGAAACCCATTGCTCATGTCTAAAATCTATATTCCTGTTGCCATCCAACGCGCAATTCTTGAACTATCAAGAGACTATTGTGAGTATTGCGTCATGCCATCTAATTTTTCAACAGACTATTTTCATTATGAACACATTATTGCTCTTGCACTTAATGGTCAAACAGAATTAGGCAATTTGGCACGGAGTTGTGGCATCTGCAACAGCAATAAACGCGATAAAATTGAGCATAGAGACCTGCTAACTAAGGAAATTGTGCGGCTTTATCACCCTCGACAAGATATTTTGACAGACCATTTTCAATGGACTGATGACGATTTGTATATCGTTGGTCTTACAGCTATTGGACGTGCGACGATTGATTTATTGAAACTTAACCGCACCAATGCTATCAATTTGCGGAAATTACTGAAAATGGGTGGCTTGCATCCACCTCATTTCGCAATCAAAAAACGATAGGAGATATCCCTCAGTATAAAACCCAAAATCGCCTTGAAAATCAACAGTTTACAAGGCGATTTTTCTTTTATTTGAAAAATAGGAAACTCATGCTAAAACAAACCTTTGCGAACTACAAAACCCAACTTGAAAACGGCGAACTCCTTCAAGTTATCGAAACCTACTATGCCGATGACATGGTGCAAGTTGAAAATGACAACGCTCCCATTCTTGGTAAAGCCGCTTTAACACAAATGGAAATAAAAAGTCTGGCAGGCGTTCATTCAGTAGAAATAAAAATACCCATTTGGCTTGTTGATGAACAACAAGGCTTAGTGATGGGTGAAATGATCAATTCTTTTGATAGCAAAAAAATGGGTAAACAGGTCTTAACCGAAGCCTTTTTACAGCGTTGGGTGGAGGGAAAGATTATTTTTCAAAAGTTTTATTACAACAAAGTCATTAGCCTATAAGTTATTTATCATTCCCAATAAAATGCATTGACAAATGACTCATTGACAAATCCTTAACTCGACGGCTTATTAGGCACAGGCGCAGTAGCGTGAAAATCATTAAAAATCCGCTTTGTATAGTCATCTAATAAGTCCAAAACACGTTGTTGGGATTTCGCTTGAACGATTAAACCGATGTGATGCTTTTTATTCATACGCCAAACAATTTCGGCATGATTGAACCCCTCAGTATTTGGGTGTTTATGACGGCTCAATGAGACGACAATACCAGAATAATCCTTTCTCACTTTCGGTAAAACGTATTTTTCACCTTTGCCCATAGCTGCTTCAACTCGTGCCCATTCACGCCAAAGGTTAATACCTGACGATGCTTCAACCATTTCAGCCAAATTAGCACCACCGACACGACAGGCTGTTTCTAAAAAAACAAACTTCCCCGTCTCACGGTCTTTGATGAATTCTGTATGCGAAGCTGAATAATTCATACCAAACGCTTTCATCACATCGGCATTGAGTTTCGTCAACTGCTTATCGTCGTCGCTGCCAAATTCGACGGTGACAGAACGAAAAACGCCACCGCCATGCGCCACATCCATCGGCGTTGACAGATAGCGACTGACGCGTGTGAACACACATTTTCCTTCAAAATTGATGGAATCCACGTGATATACATCGCCAGGGCGGAATTGTTCGATGAGCGCATGATGCCTTTTGTCTCCTAATTGGTGAATGATTTGCCACGCTTCATCTTTGTTATGCGCTTTTTTGATACCCGTCGCCGATGCTTCGCCACGTGGTTTGATGAGCCACGGAGCTGTTACCGAATCGAGGTAAGCATTGACTGTATCATTGTTAAAAAGGTTGCTGAAAGCAGGGCAGGGAACACCTTCAGACTCTGCCTTAATACGCATAGCCAATTTATCCCGAAAATAGCGCCCAGTCGTTTGACCCATGCCTGGAATGCGAAAATGTTCGCGCAGTTCTGTGCCTTTTTCAACATCAAAATCGTCGAGGGAGACAATGCGGTCAATCGGTTTTGTTTGCATCACCCAAGCCAAGCCAGCGATGACTTCATTCATATTCCAAACCCCTTTTTCGCCATTGACTTCATGGGCATAAAAGACCTCGTCAATACTCGTATGAGGCCAGCCTGCCTCTTTGAGCGAAGTTGAAGTCATGAGATAGACCGTACAGCCTTCGTCTTTGGCAGCACGCATAAATTCTTCGCCTTTAAAAAAACTGGCTATGCAAAGGATACTGAGGGGGCGATTTTGAGTTGCCATATTATGTTGGTTTTTAGATTTGAATAAACTTTGGTTGCTGTTTTTTATTTCAAAGCCCAAAAACGTTAATAGAACTCAAATTTCAAAATAAAAAGTGATTGAATGGCGAATATTTTAATGGTGAATGCGGAGTATTCACCATTCACCATTAAAATATTTACCATTTGTTTAGTGCATATAGTAAGACAAATCATGCTGATCGAGAATCGCATCTACAATGGGGTCTTTGCCGCGTTCATAGCCTTCTTTGAGTTGGTAGCTGTATATTTTGCCGAATTCATTCCAATAAAATGCTGAAAATGAGCCTTTTACATCTTTTACTAAATCATAAAATGGCATGTGTAACTCCTTTTCAATCATTTCTATCAACAGAAAACCCTGCGTTTTACTCAAATTGGTTAAGCTCTTTCTGAGCTGGTCTTCCATCTTATTTTCCAATTGTTTGATATATTTTTTGCGGTCTCGATTGCTCATATCACGGGTAGCGACACCTATTTCACGATAGGTTCTCACTGCTTCGACAGCATAAGGAATAACCGTTGGGGCTAATCGGCGGTAGCGTTCCCAGCGCTTGTAGTCATCGGCACTGGCAAAAAATTTAGGGGCTTTTACTTCAAATTCGCGTAACTGCAAATAGATAAGTGTATCGCCATCTGGTAAAATCATGGCAGATACTAAGTATTTGCCATCTGTCTGGCGATACATATAGCCGGGCGCGATATCTTGCCCGAAAGAGGGGGCTAAGAGACAAGTATTTAAAAGTATAATGGCTGCTAATTGATTGATTTTCATTATTTTATAAATAATTATGCGCTTTTTGATGGTATTACTGATCCAAAGGATTCCTTCGTCCAAATGGACTCCTTTGGACGGTGGGGGGCTTAGGCATTGAATTTCCTAAAAAAATGTACCTTTATGAATTGATATACAATGTAAAAAATGTAAAAACTATAAGTTAAAACGCTTCAATTCAAAATACGTTGTTAATTTTCCTATAAAATTTCTAAAAAAACATCTCATTTTCGCCCTCAAAATGACTCAATCACTCAATTACATATTCATATGAAAGCTATGATTTTTGCTGCGGGGCTTGGTACGCGTCTACGTCCTTTGACAAATGACCGCCCGAAAGCTCTTGTAGAGGTCAAAGGTATGTCTCTTTTAGAAATAAATATTCGACGGCTCATACATTTTGGCGTTCGAGATATTATTATCAATACACATCATTTTGCGAGCAAAATTGATGCCTTTTTGGATAGTAGAGACCGCTTTGGTATTCATATCGTCACATCTCATGAAGCAGAAAGACCACTTGAAACAGGTGGTGGACTGAAAAAAGCGGCTTGGTTTTTTGACGATGGACAACCGTTTTTTGTTTGCAATGCCGATATTTTGAGCAATATTGATTTGTCAAAAATGTATGCGGCACATACGGCATCTGATGCTTTGGCAACGTATGCGACGCAACAGCGCAGCACTTCACGTTATATGTTGCATGATACTGAGGGGGTACTTTGCGGTTGGATGAATACAGCGACGAAACGGGTGCGTATGGGCAGAATGGCAAATGAGTTGGGTATGTTTTCGTTTAGTTGTTTTCATGTCATCAATCCTGCTATTTTTGAGACAACACCAGAGGAGGATTTTTTCTCAATGATCGATTGGTACTTAGCTATTTGTGAGGAACATAAAATCTTGGGTTATCGGCACGACGAGGATGTTTGGTGTGATGTGGGTAAGCCAGAAACTCTGACAGAAGCAGCAAATATCATGGACAAGTTACTTGTCTGATATTGTTCGTTTTGACGGTGGAAACCCACGTTTTCAAAACGTTATCCACACGTTTTCAACATAATTTATTTTTATTTAAATTCGAAAAAAAAAATAATTTAACAGTAGAGATTAGAGCCTTTTTTTTACTTCCTATTGTTTCAATTATCCAAATTTTAATTGGCGTTTAATGTGGATAGACAAAGAGACTTTGGTTGGGTTTCAACCAGAATATTGCTGCAATATGTTGACTGTTAAATATTTATACTTTTTTGTAAAAAAATATAAATATAAAAATGTTTTTTTTAACATTATTAATACTCATACGAGACTTTTCAACATAAAGTTACAGAGAGGGCTATTTTTTTTTGAAAAAGCAAAGCCATAAACCCGTTTTTTAACGTTGAATATGAATGTTTTATACATTTTCAACAGGGGACTGTGGACAAGTGATTTTGATGTGGATAACCTACTTTGAATTTAATATAAAGTGAATAAAAATAGAAAAAATAGATGATGCAACTCGATTTAATACGCGATAAAATCAACACATTTGACAGCGTCGAAACGCTCGTAAATCAGTGGAAAAATGCCGGTTTGACAATCGTTTTTACCAATGGTTGTTTCGATATTTTACATTATGGACACCTGCATTACTTAGCTGCGGCACGTGATTTGGGCGACCGCTTGGTTGTGGGGTTGAATTCTGCTGCATCGGTTAGTCGTTTAAAAGGGGCGCACCGTCCACTTAATGATGAGCTGACAAGGCAATATTTGCTCGCTGCCTTGTCGTTTATTGATGCTGTTGTTGTTTTTGATGAAGACACACCGATCGAGTTGATTAAACGGGTCAAACCGACAATTTTAGTAAAAGGTGGTGATTATACATTAGACCAAATCGTTGGCGCAGACATTGTAATCGAAAATGGTGGACAGGTGATGAGTTTGCCATTTGTTGCAGGTTATTCAACAACAAATTTGGAACAAAAAATAAAAATGCAATAAGATATTGGGATGAACGCACAAAAAAAGAAAGAGTTTCATACCAATCATTAACTTTGCGCCCACTTTTGACGTATAAAATTGAAACTTGAATTATAAAAATGAATTTTCTTGTACATAAGCCATCCAAATTTATGCATATTACTTTCTTTGCCGCATTATTGCTCAACCTCTTTTCTTGTTCACTCGACAAGACATATAACAATCAAAATAATGCAACCCCTCAGTCTCAAACAAGTCAAGACACGACGTTGTTTGTACCTACAGAACCAGAGGACACTTTGAATGTTGAAAAGATTGCCAAAACACGGATTGATTCCAATAGTCGCGTTATATATTTGACATTTGACGATGGTCCTTTGTCACCAACGCCCTATTTAACTGAGATTATTCTTGAAAAACAGATAAAAATGTCTGAATTTGCAGTAGGTATGCATGCTTTGATGAATAAGGCTTTTATGCGCCACCTCGATGTGATGAAACATAGCCCTTATATTGAGGTTTGTAACCACTCTTATTCACATGCTTACGGTAAGTATCAAAATTTTTACTCACGTCCAGAAGCGGCAGCACAAGACATTATCGGCAACGAAGATAAGTTGGGTTTGTTGACAAAAATAGTGCGGATGCCAGGACGCGATATTTGGGCAACGGACAGTATCAAGCGCGGTTGGTCGCAATCAGGTGGCAAAACTGCGCGTATTTTGCTCGAAAAAGGCTTTAAAATCTATGGTTGGGATATGGAATGGGAACATTTTGGCAATTCTTTGCCTAAACATTCGCCTACTCAAATTGTCGCTCTGATTGACTCCATGTTCAAACGAAATACAACTTTCACCCCCAATCATCTTGTTTTTTTGGGTCATGACGAAATGCTTGCAAAGGAAAAAGGCAGACAGGATTTGAGAGAAATCATTGATACTTTGAAACAACGGGGGTACATTTTTGAATTTATCAGCAATTATCCACGATAAGATTTTAGGACTTTGAAGATAAAAGACGTTAAGACACTTGTGGTTTTAACGTCTTTTATCTTTATAGACCTTAAATTCAATAACCTGATTTCAAACCCACAAAAGTTGCTGCCAAACACAATACAATGCTCAAAGCAATATTGACAAAAGCCATAAAAAACTGATCGCTGTGGAGTAAAGCCCACGTCTCATTTGAAAAGGTCGAAAAGGTCGAAAAACCACCGCAAAAGCCTGTTGCGAACATTAAACGTTGCTGTTCCGATAAATTTCCTTTCAAGACCAGGGCTGTTAATATACCGATAATGAAGCAAGCCATAACGTTGGCGAGCATCGTTGCCCAAACAAAATGGTAGCCTAACTTATTGACAGTCAAAGCAATAGCATAACGAGCTATACTACCTAAACCTCCTCCGATGAAAACGGTTAAAATATTCATATTGACTTGTATTTTTAGGTATAAAATCGAATTCCGCTATTTACGGGCTGTAAAGAAAAACAAAATGGTACTTTTGCGGCTTAAAATTTAATAAATCGTTTTTTATGGCAGAGAATTTCGTTGATTACGTCAAAATAAATTTCCGTTCGGGCAAAGGTGGTGCAGGTTCTTTGCACTTTTATCGTGGTAAATATATTCCAAAAGGTGGTCCCGATGGCGGCGACGGTGGGCGTGGTGGCGACATCATACTGAGGGGTAATAAGCAAATGTGGACTTTGCTGCATTTAAAATATCGTAAACATATATTTGCAAAAGATGGTGCTAACGGTGCGGGTGCACAGATGCACGGTGCTGATGCAGAAGACATTATCCTCGATGTGCCGCTTGGAACGGTCGCAAAAGATGCTGAAACGGGTGAAATCCTTTTCGAGATAACAGATGATGGCGAACAGCGTATCCTTTACAAAGGTGGGCGCGGCGGTCTCGGCAATACGCATTTTAAAACAGCAACGCATCAAGCTCCGCGTTTTGCACAACCGGGCGAGTCGGGTATCGAGGCGTGGGCAATTTTAGAATTGAAGATTTTGGCTGATGTCGGCTTGGTTGGCTTCCCGAATGCTGGAAAATCAACGCTTTTAGCGACAATTACGGCAGCTAAACCTGAGATTGCAGATTATCCTTTTACGACAATTGTGCCCAATTTAGGCATTGTGGCGTATCGTGATTATCGCTCATTTGTTATGGCAGACATTCCGGGCATCATCGAGGATGCACACAAAGGAAAAGGTCTGGGGCATCGTTTTTTGAAGCATATTGAGCGCAACGCAACGCTTTTGTTCCTCATTCCTTGCGATTCTGAACGTGGCATCAAGGCAGAATACGCTATTTTGCTCAATGAATTGGAACAATTTAACGAAGAACTTTTGCACAAACCGCGTTTATTGGCAATTACCAAAACTGATATTTTGGGCGATGAGATGATGGAAATGTTAAAACAAGAAATACCTGAAGGTATTGACTATGTCTTGATTTCAGCAGTCGCCCAAAAAGGGTTGGTCGAGTTAAAAGATGCTTTATGGAAGAAAATTAATGACTAATTAAGATGTAAATGATATGTCGTCCCTACAAAATGACCACAGTATTTTTTCCTTTTTACTAACCAACTTTAAACCTTAATTTCCTCAATTATTAATGTCTAAATATTTATGTCTTATTCTTTGAAAATATGTGTTATTTTTTTGTTTGCATGCTTAAAAGTTAATATTTCTTACACACAAGAACAACACAACAAAGGCGCATTTTATATCTATTGGGGTTGGAATCAAGCTCGATATACCCATTCGGATATTCGTTTTTTTGGCAACGATTATGACTTTACACTCAAGCAAGTTGTTGCAAAAGAACGTCAAACGCCTTTTGATGCCAAAGTCTATTTGAATCCAAAGACTATTACAATTCCACAAGTGAATTACCGAATTGGCTATTTTTTGAACGACCATTACGATATTTCGATTGGTGT
>JANMJN010000653.1:0-3916 GCA_031371355.1 Saprospiraceae bacterium | reverse complement strand
CTATTGTTTGAAGCTGTACTACTTTCTTTTACAGGTTTTAAGCCTCGACTGTCCAAATTATTCAAAACAACAGGCATTTCTGTACCATTATTGAGTTTTAAACTGATTTTTACCCGTAACTCTGGACTTTTGACATCGGTTTGTTTGAGCGGTTGGTGTTCTGTTGCGGGAGAATCCGTTGTTTGAAAATCGGTTGTGATTTCGTAGGCATATTTTAAAATGCCTTGCAAATCGCTGTATTTAACCCAACCAAAACCGTCTTTTCCCCATTCTTTTCCCCAACTATTCATTACTTCTACGCCACCGCCTTGAAAAGCATCGTCGTAGCCAACAATGCATAGGGCATGACCACCTCTAAAATCCGTTGTATTGCCATCCCACACGTCTTTTGTATCGAAAAAAGATTTAGAACATTCAATACCGATGACCACAGGTTTTTTATTTGCCAAAGTCTTTTTTACTTGGGCTAATTTAAAATTCCAGATGTCATCGTCTTTGAAAAGGCGTGTATGTTGTTTGATTTTTATGCCTTCGCTATTGGATGTTGGGAGTGTCGTTGTGGTACAAATCAGTTTAAAATTCTTCTTGCGGGGAATCATCCGTCCGTAGAGTTTTGTCAAGGTTTTATCCATCTCAATGCCATTTGCACACCTCAAATCGGTTGATTTTTTACCAAAAGCAAAAACAAAATCGGGCGAGGTTGCCATCTCATCTAATTGGGCTTTATCCATGATGTTTTTAGCGACCCCCTCAGTAATTGTACACGCTGCATAACCGATTGCCCAACCAACACACGTACTTTTGTCGGCTTGCAGTTGTGGCGTTGGACAATAAGGTTTTAAATCTGCTTTTGGGGGCAGTGCTTCATAATTGCGCTTCAATTCGGCTTTGTTTACAGGCGTATGCTTGTAGGCGGCATCGTCGAAGTTTAAGCCCAAGGTGTAGGTCTTTTGAGCAAAAATTTGAATAAAACAAAGAGAAAAAGCGACAAAAAGTATTTTTTTCACGATAGTGATTTTTAAAACAAACCAATGATGTTATTTTTTGAAATAAAAAGACTGCGTTAGTTGCGACCACTCTTGCGGGTTTTGTGTCCGACTGCTGCGGCTAAGAACCGCCCTTCGGGTTTCTCTGAACACCGCTTCCAAAGGTTGATTGATAAGCATTTGTTTAGCCAATTCTTCGGTGTAAAGCCCGTTTGAGCCTGTGCCGTCCGAAGCTGTTGCATCGGGTGCGGTTGCGAAAGCCACAAGCGTACCACCGATATTCATTTGTTTGAAACCTTCTGCACCACCTCTTGCCCAAGAGCGAAAAGGGTTGTTGCGACAAGCATCAAGTATCACGATATTGACATTATCGGGATGATTTTCAAACTCTTCAATGGCAAAACGAACTTTGACTGCTTCAAAACGGACATCTTTTTTATCCTGCAATTTCGCATCAACGGGCAGTAAATAATTTTCACCATCCACTTGAACGCCATGCCCTGCATAGTAAAACAAAGCCACATTATAATCCGCAAGAGCTGCGCTAAAATCCCGTATCGCACGCTCAAAGTCTGTTTTTTTGAGGTTATTAAACTGCATCACCCGAAATCCTAAGTTCTTTAAAGTTTGAGTAATCAAATTGGCATCATTCACAGGGTTTTTCAATTTCGACCCCTCAGTATAATCCGCGTTGCCGATGACTAAGGCTATGCGTTTTTCAATTTTTGTTTCGGTGGCAATCGGTTCTGCCGGTCTGCTGTTTTTATCAAAAATAATGTTAAAAACATCTGATTTTATCTCACCTTTTGCTGTTTGGGCAATTAATTGAAAAGTATTTTCCCCATTTTTCAATGTTACTGTTTGATTGAAAGCATTGAGACAATCATTGGCTTTGCGGGGTATCAAGCCCCTTGAAATAGAAAGGCGTTGACCATTTTGGATTAAAGTATATTCTTTTATGGTTTCAGATGTTTCTACACAGGCTTTCAATTCGAGGCTTGGGGAGCTTGTTGTTGTTTTGTTACTGAGGGGGTGCTGCCAAGTGATAGAACTAACTGTGTTTCCAGTGTTTCCATAAGTAGAAGTATTGTTTGAGCTTCCTATCTGTTCATTTGCTTTCAACAAATAGAACTTGGCATCGCTTCGCGTTTTCATGAACAATAGACCATTTTTAATCGTCCATGCAAATTCCCAACCTGGAAATGAGCTGCCGTCTAAGTCTTCAACTTGTTCAGTGAGAAGAGACGATGCTAAAATATCCTCCTCTAATTCATTGGATTGTACGGTTTTACCTTCTTTATCATAGCTTATCCAACGGGTGTACAATTCAGAAATCGTATCGTATTTGCCAAAAGACAGTATTTGCATTTTGCCAAAATTATTTTTAGATGTCTTGTACAGCAGAATAGTCCCTGCTTTAAGCTCAATCGGAGAGCCTTCCAAACCACCTAAGTTGAGCTTGTCTTTCATTTTATTTTCGGCAGCCAGAATAGATGCAAAATCAATATTGAAATAATCATCCGTGTTTGCGACATTACCCCGTGGCATAAAGCGGTTTTTTGCAGGTTTATAGCTTGCTTTTGCCATTGCGGGTGATGTTGGTACACCACTATTGTCTTGTGTGGCTAATTGCTGACCTGTCTTAATGTACGATTTATTGCCATTGCTATTGATATAATAGGTGCCACCGCGTGGACTTTGATAGAGCGTTCTGCCTTTATCATCTGTGCCGATAGATTTATCGTCTCCTATAATAGTAGGAGCATCTGTCTGTGCTGTGGGTTGTGTTGTTGGTTTTTTAGCTTTTTTAGCATAGTTTACTTTATAAAATTGTGCATTATTATTAGGCACAAGGTTTCTGATAATATACGCTTGGTGCTGCCACCAAAAATCATTTGACGCAGCACCTTCTCTACCTAAATCCAAATCGTAAGTATATGAACCGCGTACAGTGAGATTAGAACCATAAGAATAGGTTGAACCATTGTCATTAAAGGTCATCCACTCAATTATGAGGTTGGCATCGTATTGTTGAATACGCATTTTTCCCCACCTCCCTTCACTCGTTTTGTAGTAAATGACTGTACCTGTTCGCAGTTGATTCGTTTCGTCATTATTGCCATTAATAGGCGTAGCCGACATATTATACATATACGCTTGAACATCCGCTATTTGTGTATTTTCATAACTGGGTTGCGCCGTCAAGACAGTCCAAAAACAGCATTGAAATGCTAATAAAGTGATTGTTTTTTTCATTATTTCGTTGATTTTTAGATGGTCAAAGTTAAGCCCTCTTGTCTATGCGTTGCCCTACACAAAAGGGTAGTTAAGAGAATATTAAGATTTAAAAACATGGGAGATACTGAAGGGGGTGGGTTGCCCCCTCAGTATTTTTGACTATTTAGCGGATGTTTGCTCTTTGACGTTCGCATTTTTCCCACATTTGGACGAAGTATTCGGCTATACGAATAGTTTTATCGTACATTAGGTGATACCCTTTCTATCTCTTCCCACATGCGAACAATATCATCAGCAGAATGATACAAGGCTCTTAGTACCCTATCGCCATTGGTTTGCAAACTAATTGATTTAATGAAATCAGGTATCATTCCATAATGAGCAAGTCCTTCTTTTTTAAAATCAAAAGTTTTATTACCGACTATTTGTGCTGAGAAAGGCGGTATTGAACGACCTATTACATCGGCAGGTAAAGTAAATGGGTAGCTCAAATTAGCAGTAGTAAAGGGCATTTGAGACTCTAACCCATTCAGATCTGGTCCTATTGCTATACCTCTATCCCTCGAATTAGTAGCAATCTGAATAGCTCCTTCTGTCCAATTAGCAACAGGATCATTTATAACAGCATCTAATTGCAGAGAGGCTATGTCCCAATTGTCTCCATCAATACCACCACTAAAAGTCGTTTGTAA
>JANMJN010000640.1:0-3894 GCA_031371355.1 Saprospiraceae bacterium | reverse complement strand
TTTTAGGGACTGCTTTTCGGTATTTATTGCCCTCTTCGGTCAAAAGAACTTTGATTAAATAGTCCTTAGTTTTAGGATACAGCAAATCGGGTTTATCATCAAATAAGAGAAGAATAGTCGTCAAAGGCATGAGCGTAAAATCATAATCGCCTTTCGGATTTAATGCCCAATGCGACCCCGTTACACCCCGCACTTTCATTTTTTGAATGAGCGTATTGACTTCCTCAACATCGCGTTTCAAGAGCAATTTTGCTAAAAAAATGCGGGGACTGTTGCCTCTGTCGCTTATTTTGTCGGCATTTAATTTTTTATTGGCAAACGATTCATAGACCGATTGAGCAAAATCGGATTGGGTTTTCCATTGGATTGTCCTTTCGTGCGGTACTTCGATTGGGCGTTGCGCCTGTCCTTTAATCGAACACACAAGGCTTGTAATGATTAAAAAATAGCTTAGTCTTTTATTCATTTCGTGTTATTAATTGAAAGATTATTGGGGGAGTTTTGTCAATCCTAATTTGGCATTTATACTGAGGGGTCTAAAACTTCTTCTATTTCGATTTTATTGGTTAAGGTTATTTTCAAAATTATGTATCCTAAAAGCCCTGCTATTGAGGATGCTATAAATACGGAAATCTTTGAATGCGTTATTATATCGGCTTCATTAAATGCTAATAATGTTATAAATATTGACATTGTAAACCCTATTCCGCCTAAAAATCCAACGCCAATTAAATGTCTTTTTCTCATTTCGCTTGGCAAAGTGCATAAACCTATCGCAACTGATAAAAGTGTAAAAGTTACTATTCCTATTGGTTTTCCCAATATTAAACCTACTGAAATACCTAAACTGTTTGTCGAAACTAAACCTTCCGACCAATTATCTGGTATCAATATCCCTGTATTAGCCAAAGCAAAAAGAGGTAAAATAAAAAATGCTACGGGTAAGTGTAACTGATGTTGTAAGTTATATGAAGGCGATTTTTTCCCTCCGTCTCCAAAAGGAATAGCAAAAGCTAACAAAACGCCCGTTATTGTTGCATGAATACCCGACCTAAGCATGCAATACCACATCAAAGCACCTAACATCAAATATATCCAAACTGTATGAACTTTCAAACGGTTTAGCACAAGCATTACTGCAAAAATTAACATAGATAAGCCAAGGTATCCAATTGAAAAACCTTTTGAATAAAAGAGTGCGATGATAACTATTGCGCCCAAATCATCAATAATTGCTAATGCCGTTAAAAAAACTTTTATTGAAGTTGGTACTTTATTCCCCAAAAGCGAAAGTATCCCTAATGCAAAAGCAATATCAGTCGCCATTGGTATGCCTATACCATTTTGGTAGTTTGTTCCGCTATTAAATCCAAAATGGAATAAGGCTGGCACAATCATTCCACCAATTGCTGCAGATATTGGTAAAAGTGCATTTTGTAAATTTGACAGTTCTCCAATATAAATTTCCCTTTCCATTTCCAAACCTATCAATAGAAAAAAGATAGTCATTAATCCGTCATTAATCCAGAACTCTATGGGTCTTGTCCCAATTTCTATGTGCCAAAAGTGTTGATAGTATTCGCCTAAATACGAATTGGCTATTCCTAATGAAATCAAGGTACAGATTATTAAAACTAATCCACCTGCCTTTTCACTTTCAAAGAATTCTTTAAACAATCGGGTTATTTTCATTTTTTGAATTAAAAGCCTAAAAATGGTCAAAATACTGAGGGGGGGGTAATATACACGTTTAATAAATTATTTTGAACCCGCCGACATAGAAACAGGTGCTTGTTCAGGCTTACTCCCCCACCCTTTATTCGGTTTTTCGCCCATATTCAAAGTCAATTTTCCACCTTTTACCAATGTTTCATGCAAAATCCACGGACGGTCGAGGCTCTGACCATTCAATTGTGCAGATTGGATATAGTAGTTTTTAGCCGAATTGTTCTTCGCTTCAATGGTAAATGTTTTGCCCGAATAGTATTTATTATTCAAATGAAACGTGATTTTATTGAAACTTGGGCTGCTGATTTCATAAAACGGCTCGGCAGTAGTGCCACCATTGACTGAAAAAATCCCCGTTTTTAAAAGAACTGATAAACTACCCATCAAACCTTGGTCTTCATCACCGCTGTAACCAAAATTGGGTGAAATACCGCTATACACCTTTTCAACAATTTGACGCGACCAGTATTGCGTCAGCCATGGTGCACCCGAATAATTGAACAGATGTGCCGTTTCGATGCTCGGTTGATTGCCATAATTGATATAAACGCGCCGCAATTCCTCCGTTGTTTCTTTATCGTGCGACTTGCCCGATACAAAATCATGCTTTTGGGCTTTTTCAAAAGAGCCGTTCAGTTTGGTATTAAACGCTTCTTTGCCGCCCATGAGGTTGATTAAACCTTGCACATCGTGCGGCACAAACCACGTCCATTGAGCTGCATTGCCTTCTTCCCAACCATTATCGTAGCGCAAAATGTCCACAGGGTCGCCCCATTTGCCATCCAAAGTTCTGTTCCACATCCAACCAAGTTTGGGATTCCAGATATTTTTATAGTTTTCCGCCCGTTTCATAAACAGGGCATAATCGTCCATTTTACCCAATTTTTTAGCCATTTGTGCTAAGGCAAAATCTTGATACGCGTACTCCAAAGTCTGTGTTGAGCCGTCCTGATGAAAACCATAGCGGGTTTTACTGAGGGGGTGCGGCACATAGCCACGCTCCATATAATATTCAATGCCGCCACCTTTGAAAGTGTTGTGTTCATAACCTGCTTTGCTCATCATGCCGCCAGGGAAATGGTTTTTACGCAAACCTTCGTAAGCCTTTTCAATATCAAAACCTTTGATGCCTTTCATATAAGCACTCGTAATAAAAGGTGTCGTCGCCGCACCCGTCATTACATACGTGTAATTGCCGCCCGCAGGACCACGTGGAATCAAGCCACCGTCTTCGTACATCATCACCATCGAATTGACAAATGACTCGGTGACTTCGGGATAAACCAAATGCCAAAGTGTATTCAAAGTCCATTGCGCACCCCAAAACGAGTCGGAATTGTGGTGATTAAATTTCGGTTTGCCGTTTGCATCTAAGGGAATTTGCTTGATTTTGCGCTCTGCACCTGTCATATCGCTGTATTTACCATTGACATCCGAAATAATGCGTCTGCCTTGCAAAGCGTGCCATAAATCGGTGTAAAAACGGCGTTTTTCGGTATCTGTACCGCCTTCAATTTCAATGCGTTTTAGCCAATTATTCCAATCCGTGCGGCTGTCTTTTACTGTTTGTTCAAAATCCCAATGCGGCAATTCAGTTGTCAAATTCAAACGGGCTTGTTCTTCGCTGACGTAAGAAATGGCGACTTTCATTTTTCTAATTTCACCCGCTTGTGTCGCGAAATTGACATACGCCCCTACCCTTTCGCCTTCAATAATATTGTCCTTTATATCTTCCAATTGCCCTTTGCGCCAACCTTTAAACGTGTCAAAAGGCTTATCAAATTGAGCCACAAAAAAGACGGTAACGGTTTTGGGGCGGCGAATCGTCGGTGCCATAATCGCATAACCTTCAATCTCTTGATTGCTCACCTTTTTCACATGCCCTTTTTCTGTATCCGAAGGACCTAAAAAAGTTGAAAAATCAAATAAAATATGACTTTTATCCGATTTTGGAAACGTGTATTTGTGAAAACCCACACGAGTAGTTGAAGTCAATTCTGCCGTGATATTGTAAGCATCTAAAACGACTTTGTGATAACCCGCTTTTATCACTTCTTTTTCATGTGAAAATTTAGAACCATATTTATCTGCCGTTAAATGCCCTTGAAAATCGCCCGTCGTTGGCAGCACAGGCACGCCCGACAATTGCCAACAATGCACATGACT
>JANMJN010000615.1:0-2077 GCA_031371355.1 Saprospiraceae bacterium | reverse complement strand
GTGTTTTTAGGTCTGTTTTACTTGAAAAAGCTCTTAAATCGCTTTTATACTGAGGGGGTGGTTTGGACGATTATTTTAACATTGACCATAGCGACAAACCTTTATTATTTTTCTACTTACAACAGCATCATGTCTCATGCGCCGCTTTTTGCGTGTTATTGTTTTTTGATGTATGCAACAGATTCGTTTTATCGCTCACCACAACGGAAGTGGGCAATTTGGGTAGGCGTAACCTTTGGTTTGGTCATTTTGATACGTTTGAATGAATTGTATGCCGTTTTTATTCCTTTGTTTTGGGGCATTGGTAATTGGCAGGATTTGAAGGAAAGAGGTTTGTTTTTTAATGAAAATTTTATAAAATATATTGTTTGGGCAGCTTTACCCCTGTTTTTTATTTTTTTACCTCAATTATTGTATTGGCATTTTGTCTCAGGTCAATGGATTTATAACGCTTATGTGGGCGAGACTTTTGACTTTTTGCATCCGCATCTTAGAGAGGGATTATTCGATTTCAAAAATGGCTGGATTCCATGGACACCTGTTATGATTTTTGCCTTATTGGGCTTGTTTTTCTTGCGTCGCTACGGACGGGCTGCTTTTTTGCCGACTTTCATGATATTGCCATTACACATTTACATCATTTACAGCTGGTGGTGTTTTTACTATGTCAATGGTTTAGGTTCACGTCCGATGGTTGAGATGTATGCGTTGTTGTCGTTTTCTTTGGGTGCTTTTTATACTTTTCTGATGCGTTGGAAATGGTTTGGGCGTATCTTAATTGTCTGTAGTTTATTGATATTCAGTGCATTTAATATTTTTAAAACGTATCAAGAAAGACAAGGTTTGATTTGGGCGCAATTCAGCAATCGTTCTTTTTATTGGGCTATGTTGACAGCGACACAATCGAGTAACGCTTCTCTTGTAGCATGGATTAGTAATGAATCGCAACCGCATAATGTCTTGAAAATTAAAGAGTTAACAACACTGGATTTTGAAGATTCAACGCGACAATATGTGACGAAGGCTGAAAGATTTAGTGGGCAATATAGTTTTGAATCAAAAGATACCGTGACGAATTTGTTAGAGATACCCCTCAGTAAAAGCGGGGTTGAAACCAATGATTATATCGGCGTGCATCTGAAAGGTTTTTTCCATGAGAAAGATAGGGTCACTAATTTTAATGATATGACATACATTCGAGTGGCTTTTTATTCAAAAGAAAACAAACTCATCAGAGACCGTGATTTCCGTTTGCAGCCTTTTATCGGCAATACCGATTTTAATATTTGGACATCGGGGCAGTCGGAACATTGGGGCGAGGCTTTTTTTTATACAAAAGTGCCTTCAAAAGTCGATACTGAGGGGAGCATGCAAGTCAGTGTCGTTAACAAAACGCAACGTCTTTTTTTTATAGATGATTTGAGGATTGAGTTGTGGCGATGAAATCTTATTCCACGTTCATATCCATCAACTGCGTGCGATATTTAGAGAAAACGCTTGATTTTGAGATAAAACCAA
Organism: Saprospiraceae bacterium; assembly: GCA_031371355.1. Lineage (GTDB taxonomy): Bacteria > Bacteroidota > Bacteroidia > Chitinophagales > Saprospiraceae > JAAFJT01. The sequence goes on along the minus strand of JANMJN010000615.1, from coordinate 559 downwards.
TGTAAATATTGTTTTCATCAACGACGGGCAAATTCCACGCCTCGGTCATATCAAATTTTTTCATGGCATCAGACATAGATTCATTGAGGCGGACAATGCTCGGCGGGTCGTGCATCAATCGGCGAACGGTTAGGGTATCGTAAAGGTTTGTTTGAAACATGACTTCGCGCACATCATCGAGGGTAATAATACCTTCAAGCAGTCCTTTTGTGTTGATGACAGCAAAGATATTGCGGTGCGAGTTTTTGATTATTTCTGTTAATTCACGTAAGGAAGCACTCGGCAGAATGGTTTTTATATCGGTTTCGATGAGGTTAGATGTTTTCAAAAGCAAGAGGATATTGCGGTCTTTGTCGCGACTGAAAACGTGCCCTTTGTCTATCATACTGCGGACTTCAAGGGAATACGGCTCAAAAGTGCGGACAAAAACATTGCTCAAAGTAGATACAATCATCAAAGGAATGATCAAATCATAGCCACCAGTCACTTCAGCAATCAAAAAAATGCCTGTCAAAGGGGCATACATGACACCGCTTAATATGCCCGCCATACCGACGAT
>JANMJN010000610.1:0-2290 GCA_031371355.1 Saprospiraceae bacterium | reverse complement strand
GCAGCGGCTGTATGACTATCACTTTTCGTTCAAATGGGTCAGGTCAAGGGGCTGGTTGGTTGGCACGGATTCTCTGTATCCCTTCTTGTCAAACCATCAAAACGAAAATTTCTGCCACAATACCTGCCATTGTTCCCGCAGATACGGGTTGGATAGATGCTTGTGCGAATGTGACCCGCGTGTCTTTCAAAGGAAAGGGAATTTATGATTTGAACGATATTGCGTATCACCAATCGGATACATTAAGCAAGTTTGAATGGAATTTTGGCGATGGTACGTCTGTGGCGTATGGACCAGAAGTTAATCATATTTATGCCCAATCAGGCGGATTTGTCGTAAAATTGACTGTTACAGATACAATTGGCTGCAAAAATATTAACTATATCAAACAACGTGTTAGAATTGCGCCCAAACCAATCTTTAGTCTTGGTTCTTTAGTCAGCCAAATTTGTGCTGGACAGGAAATCAGACTGAGGGGTGAAAGCCAGAGGATTGATACAACTTATCAAGTTTCAACGTCCACAAAAACGGATAGTTTCCAATTAGGTCAAGTGCGTTCTGAAAAGCTTTTTATTCCTGATGATGGTACAAGAGAATATAAAACAAGTGTGTTTTTTACGGATTTCGGTCCGGGGCAAATGTTGACAAATATCAATGATTTCAAACGTGTCTTTGTGAATATGGAACACTCATATGCCCGAGACTTAGAAATCAAATTGATATGTCCAAGCCGCCAACAAGTCATTTTGCATAAATATGATGTGGCAACTCGTAATAATAATAGAATCAATATAGGTATCCCTAATACCAATGATGCAACAGGCGGAAATGCCAATAACCCTGCTTTTAACCCTGCTGGAACAGGGCTTGAATATTCGTGGACACCCCTTGCTGCAAGGACTTGGCGTTCTTATACGAACCCTCCAGCGACAGTAAATTTAGCACCTGGTAATTATAAAACCGACGACCCCCTCAGTAATTTGATAGGCTGTCCGCTAAATGGTGAGTGGTCAATCGTTGTCAAAGACCAATTTCCACAAGACAATGGCTGGATTTTCTCTTGGGGTATTGACTTTGAAAAACGGCTTTATCCGAACATTGAGACGTTTAAACCCGTTATTGTCAATCATACTTGGTTGACCAACCCCACGGTAACGTCTTTTATGATGGACTCGATTGTGGCACGTCCGCGCAATGCAGGTGTCGCCAGCTATACCTATCAAGTACGCGATAATTTTAACTGTGTTTGGGATACTTCGGTCAATGTCAAAGTTTTACCGCCCACCAATGCCCGTTGTGTTGCCTGCGATTTGAACTTTCCAGAATTAAAAGATACAACAGTCTGTTCATCAGAGCCCTTTGGGACAGTTTTGAATAAAACATCGCTCAATCGAGTCAATAATTCAGTACCTTTTGATGCTTTCCCAAATGTTCAACTCGATGGTTCATCAGCTACTTTGTTGAATCCTTATGCGTCAACGATATTGATTCAAAATATTTTTATACCCACTTTGACTGACCCCATGACGCAAATTGACTCCGTCTGTATGGATGTCAATTCAAGCGTTGCAGATGACTATGTTGTGCAATTGAAAGCACCTTCAGGGCAATCTATACTTTTGAAGCCCGATCGTGTGGGTGGCGTTCAAAAACCGATTCGCAGTTTGTGTTTTACACCTACCGCAACAAGAGCCATAGAAACAGCCATATCGCCTTTAACTGGTGATTATCAGCCTGTTGGCGGTGCAGTTACATGGAATACACTGAGGGGGGCAACTGTAAATGGCAACTGGCAATTGCTTTCATCAGTTGCTCGTGGAGGACATACGGATACTTTGACGCATTGGTCAATCACTTTCAAAAGTGGTAATGCTTTAAAATATACTTGGGCACCGACAAATGGATTGTCTTGCTCAAACTGTGCAACACCTACAGCAAAACCTGCAACGACCACTCAGTATATCGTCTCCATTGTCGACAGTATGAATTGCACCCATATAGATACAGTACGTGTGACGGTTATTGACAGTTTGGCGGCTCCTGCCCTTTCCGTTGGCAATCTCAATTTTTCGTGGATTCAGTTTACATGGCCTCCTGTACCAGGGGCAACTGGCTATGAAGTCAGTATTGATAGCGGTCGTACATGGGTGCGTCCGAATGGTAATTTACAACATACTGTCAATGGTTTGCGAACGCTTCAAACCGTTACTTTAATGGTTAGAGGCTTGGGTGGCGCTTGCGGTTCACGAACAGCTCGCCTATCTGAAACGACGATGGACTGTATCGCAAC
>JANMJN010000589.1:0-2189 GCA_031371355.1 Saprospiraceae bacterium | reverse complement strand
CGTTCCCTTCGATTTTTCAGATTTGTTCACCACAGCACCCGACGATTTATCGAACAAAGTACTACCACGATCCCCCGTTATGTCTGTAAAACCACTTTGGAAATATAAGCCAAAAACAATCGCAGTATTGTTTTGGATGATATATTCACCTCCAATACCCGCACCCCATGACAGATTTAAGCCATTGACATCGCCTTTAATATTGATTTGTTCTTGAGCAGGGATAGCATCCGCACTTGAAATAGCGCCAGAAGCTTTCGTTCTGAAACCAAAAGAAATCAGAGGCTCCGCAAAATAGCGAATGTGATTGCCTTGTTCAGGCGTGCGCATTTTCAAGCCAACGGGTATTTCAACAAATGTCAAGCTGTAGCGTAATTTCGTATTCATAGCAAAAGTATCCGTTACTTTTGGGGAGACATCAAATTCGCCCCACGAGTTTTTCCACAGTTGACTCGGTAAACCGAACCGCAAAGAGCCACCAGAATTGAAATGAAAACCGATGCCGGAAGATACAGAGTATGCTTCGCTGAAACGATTCTCAACGACAAGCCCTAATTTTAAGCCCAAAGCTGAACCCGTGCCATTGATTTTCGTATTGTCAGTACCCATCCATGACCATGAAGGGCTTGCTTGAAGACCAAAGTGCAAATCTTGCGCTACTGAAAGCGATACCAAACCGACCACGAAGGTCATAGACAAAATAATTTTTTTCATAATTTAGATTCTTTGTTTGAAAAGTTTTTTTTGAGTAATTTGTGCTAAATAACGCTTTTATTGAGCCTTCATTTTACACAAATTTCTGAATTTTGTTGAATTGCTTTTTAAATTTCAAAGGTAAAAGTACAACATTTAAGTTTCTAATTTTTATAAAAACTTTAACAACATTGCGTAAATCATTGATTTTCATTTTGTTGCAAATTATTTTTCAATGAGTAAAAAAAATAAAAAACCGTCAAGTCCTGTAATTACACCAACAACAGATAAACCAATTAAACCAAAAACGGTTCGTACACAAGCCGATATTTCCCCTTCTTTTTGGGAAAATACGCGCCTTCAAGCTATTTTTATATTCGCTTTCAGTTTTCTGTTGTACGCCAATACATTGTCTTTTGAATTTTGTCAAGACGACTCGATTGTTATTACAGACAATATGTTTACTACGCAAGGCGTGGCTGGCATCGGTGGCATTTTGCAATACGATACATTTTACGGTTTTTTCAAAGAATCGGGCAAAGCGCAACTCGTTGCGGGCGGACGTTATCGCCCGTTTACGCTTGTGATGTTTGCGATTGAATACCAACTTTTTGGTAAAAACCCTTTTATTGGACACTTTATTAACGTCATTTTGTTCGGATTGACGTGTGTTTTGCTCTATTTTTTATTGCTAAAACTACTGAATTATCGAAATAACAACGGCACTCGTTCAGCATCAATATACAATCCGATGCTCGTGGCTTTTATCGCGGCTGTGCTTTTTGCAGCACATCCAATTCATACCGAAGCCGTAGCAAATATCAAAGGGCGAGACGAAATTATGACTCTGTTTGGTAGCCTCGCCGCCGTTTGGTTTTCGCTCAAAGCGTTTGAAAACGGTGGTTTTAAGAACCAATTCATCACCTTTGCCTTGTTTTTTGTTGCCCTTCTGTCAAAAGAAAATGCCATCACTTTTGTGGTCATTACACCTATGATTTATTGGTTTTTTGTCAAAACGAATGTTTTTACAGCCTTAAAACAAGCCATTCCGTTTGGTGCGGCGGCTGTTTTGTTCATTTTACTGAGGGGGGCTGTTATCGGCAATCAGTTTGGCAGCGAGCAAATGGAGTTGATGAACAACCCGTTTTTGAAACTCGTCGGCAATGAATATGTGCCGTTCAGTTTTGGTGAAAAATTTTCAACTATTACCTATACGCTTGGCAAATACGTTCAATTGCTCATCTTCCCGCATCCTTTGACACACGATTATTATCCACGTCACATCGGCATCATGTCTTTTAGCGATTGGCAAGTACTGCTGAGTATCGCCGTTTATGCCGTACTTTTTGCTTTGATACTGAGGGGGTGGAAAAATCGCAGCCTCATCAGTTTTGGCATCGCCTTTTTTCTAATCACTTTATCCATTGTGTCAAACATCGTTTTTCCTGTCGGAACCAATATGGCTGAACGCTTTATGTTTATGCCGTCGCTTGGTT
>JANMJN010000586.1:0-4448 GCA_031371355.1 Saprospiraceae bacterium | reverse complement strand
AATCAAGGAGAAGAATTGATGCGTGATTTTTCTGGACGTTCTCACGAAGGCTCTCAATGTTGGGTTTCACCGCGTTATGAAATTGCGAACAGATACCAATCAACGATAACGGGTGATTTTACAGCGCCTTTAGTGCCTATGAATCCGACGGTCAATACAGCAGCGAGAACGACATTAAATTCAGCTGTCAATCCGAACAGTTATAGGAACCGCGATTATCGGATGAAATCAACGATTCAATGGGATTATGAAACGAGCATTGGTATGATTTCACTCGCTTCTACGGGTGTTTGTCCTTTTATTTATCAAACATGGGCGATTCCTGTGACGATTGACGGTGTCAAATACACGACTTATAATACGGACGGTTGCAATTCGGGCTATGTTTTCCGCAAGTTTGTTCGCAATTATGCAGGTCAAGGGCGTAGTGACGGTGATTTTGCGTGGCCTGTTATGCGTTTGGCAGATGTTTTCTTAATGTATGCTGAAGCAACCAATGAAGTGAGTGGTCCACAAGCAGATGCGATTGATTTGGTGAATAAAATTCGCAAACGGGGCAATTTACCAGCCTTGGCTGCCGCAAAAACGGCGACAAAACAAACGTTTTTTGACGCAATCGAGCAAGAACGCATCGTTGAGTTAATCGGTGAAGGACAACGGTCATTCGATATTCGCCGCTGGAGAGCGATTGAAAAAATTTGGGGCGGACCAGGTAGTGCAGGTGTTTGGCGCATAGATACTTATGGGGCTAATCAACAACGCTATTATCAAAATACGAGCGACAGAACGTATCAGCAAAACTATATTTTTAGGATTCCACCATCTGAACGGGATAGAAACCCGAACCTGACTCAAAATACGCCTTGGGAATAGGGTAAAAAGGTGTAAAAACCTATAAAATACTGAGGGGGGTATGAAAACCAAGTTCAGGAAACTTTTAAAGTTTCCCGAACTTTCTACCCAGTCCCAACCAAATTCATTCAACTTTCAATTTTAAAATAATGAAAAAATACATAAATATAGCATTTGCTTTTTCTATTCTAAGTTTGACGTGGGTGTCGTGCTTCAAAGAAGACGTGCCTGTTGACGAAGATGGCTTGCTCATAACGACACGGACAGAATGTGCCGTCACCAATTTTGAATTGTTGGGTAGTGATTTTGTTACTGTCAGAACAGTGGCGCCGGTCATTGACACCGTGGCGCAGAAGGTTACTGTAATAGTTCAATTTGGTACAGACTTGAAGAATCTATACCCTCAATTTTCATTATCACAAGATGCTAAATTAGATCCTAAAATCACAGGCAAAATGGATTTCTCGGACTTAGGCAATCCAAAAGTGTTCACTGTGGTTTCTGGCAACCGTGTGGTAAGAAAACCTTATACCGTTAATATCACTGTACAGCCTAAGTAGAGGCAACCTTGACGGTTGCCCTTTGAAAACACCAGTTTGTTTTATAATTTAAAAAAAAGAAAAATGAATCGAAAATTAATATATACTATCAGCCCCGTTTTCGTGGCGGCATTATTACTTTTCATCGGCTGCAAAAAAGAAGAATATGCCCTTCCCGTCGCACCCGATGTGTTGCAAAACACAGCGATTAAAAGAACGCTGGGACCCAATATCGTCACACAAACCATTGATTTTGCGTATGCTGCGGCAATTTTGCCAAGCAAAGGCAAACTCACGTCTATTCAAGTAGAGGCTTCTATTGCTGGCGCAACAGGTACTTTTCTTGAAAATCGCTCTTTCAATACCAACGGAAGCGGGGTGGACGTAGGCGTTACTGTGGGGTCTGCTTCTGTGAATGAAGGCACTAAAACGACGGTCAATTTTACGGTTGATACATCTGCCGCAACGCTTCGTTACTCCTACGTAGTGCCTGAAGAAGCGCGGGGTAAAACGGTTAGTTTCACATTCTCCGCAAAAAGCAGCAACGGCGAAAATGTTTCAACGACAATGGGACCTTACACCATCGCTAAAATGGATATGGTGCGTTTGTTGAATGTCAAAACGGACAGTGCCTACATTTCAATTGCCGATTTGAAGGTGTATGACCCGAAAACCGCGGCTACGAATGCTGCTAAAATTGACTTGATTTACTTGTTCCGCAATATCACAACAAGTGCGTTCAATCACGCCCTCATTTCTCCTGCATCGGACACAACGTATCGTTCAGGCTTGGTTCTTCCTGCGGGTTTGACGAACAGCACCAAAATGCAGAAAGTGTTTAACTTACAGGATTTCAACCTCGCCCGTTTGCAGTTTGGTATTTATATTGACGACTTGGATTTCGAGAAACTCGACTTGACAAATGCGCCCAATTATGCCATTAATTTGAAAGCAGAAGCAGGTGTTTGGGTACAAACGGCGGATAATAAATACAAAGCCTACGTTTTTATTAATTCTGTAACGGCTACGGGAACGGCGGTGATTAGTATAAAACGGTTTGCGCTTTAGATATAAATAGCGAACCTACTTAAAAAAAAACCTTCTGAGAGTATTGTAACTTTTGGAAGGTTTTTTTAGATGGTTTCGCTTCAAAACCATTTGGATTTTGACCTGCTCCATGAATAATAAGAATATTTTAATACTGAAATATGAACAAATTGATAACGCTTTTGGGTATTTTTTGCTTGTGTTCAACTTTACCCAATGCGCTTCTTTGGGCGCAGACTAACAAGCAAATACCCCGTCCCAATATCATCTTCATCTTAACAGACGACCAACGTTGGGATGCACTGGGTTATGCAGGCAACAAATATGCCCATACCCCCGAAATGGATAAACTGGCGAAAGAAGGCGTTTATTTCAGAAAAGCAATGGTCACTACGCCAATTTGTGCCGCCAGTAGAGCCTCAATACTGAGTGGTATGTACGAAAGAGCGCACCGTTATTCTTTCCAGACGGGCAATATCAAAGAGGAGTATATGGGTAATGCCTACCCCAAAATACTGAGGGGGGGCGGATATTATACTGGATTTTATGGTAAACTCGGTGTCAAATACGACCGTGCCAATGAACTCTTTGATGAACACGAAGACTATGATAGGAACAACGCATACAACGATAGGAGAGGATATTTTTATAAAAAATTAGGAAAAGATACTGTCCATTTAACCCGCTACACGGGGCAAAAAGCCCTTGATTTCATTGATAATGCGCCAAAAGATAAGCCTTTTTGCTTGTCTTTGAGTTTCTCTGCACCGCATGCACATGATGGCGCACCCGACCAGTATTTTTGGGATAGTCAAACTGATTATTGGCTCAAAGACGTCACATTGCCGTCTGCTGATTTAGGTGAAGATAAATACTTCAATGCCCAACCCGATGCAGTAAAAGCGGGTTTCAATCGCTTGCGGTGGACATGGCGTTTTGATACACCCGAAAAATACCAGCGCATGGTCAAAGGCTATTACCGCATGCTTGCAGGGATTGACTTAGAAATTGCGAAAATAAGAGAAGAACTCAAAAAGAAAGGTCTCGACAAAAATACCGTCATCATCCTTATGGGCGACAATGGCTACTTCCTTGGCGAACGTCAATTGGCTGATAAATGGTTGATGTACGATGATTGCGTCAGAGTCCCCCTCATTATTTACGACCCCAGAACGGCAAAACATCAAGAAACCGATGAAATGGCACTCAATATTGATATTTCTGCAACGATTGCAGATATGGCGGGTGTTTCGCAGCCTAAAAATTGGCATGGCAAAAGCCTCTTGCCGTTGGTTTCAGGAACAAATAGAACACTCAATCGAGACGCTGTTTTGATAGAACATTTGTGGGAATTTGACAATATTCCCCCAAGTGAAGGCGTCAGAACAAAGGATTTTAAGTATTTTCGTTATGTCAATGATAAAACATGGGAAGAACTCTATGACCTTAAAAATGACCCAAAGGAGATAAATAATCTCGCTAAAAACCCAAAATATCAAGACATTTTAGCAAAAATGCGTCAAAATACTGAGGGGTCTATTCGCCAGTTCAACGACCCTTTTGGTGGTGTGCCAACGGGTTTATCGGTGGAATATATCCGTCAACCTGCCACCGTTTTTATCAAAGACAATACGCCTGAATATGCTTGGCTTGTGCCTAAAGAAGCGGTTTCTCAATCTGCTTTTCAGATTTTAGTGGCTTCTTCAAAAGCCAATTTAGACAATAATTTAGGCGATGTTTGGAACAGTGGACAGGTGCGTAACAATGCCTCGTACAATATCACGCACGGCGGCGCACCGCTTAAATCGGGCAATACTTATTTTTGGAAAATCCGTATTTGGGATAAAAGCAATCGGACGGGTGATTATTCCGAAATGCAGTCTTTTCAAGTGAAAAATGCTCAAAATGCCTCAAATACTGATGGTACATCCCGAGATAATCGGGAGGGGGGTATCTCAACCGCCAATTTCAATCAAATTGATAGAATTAAACCTAAACAATTCACTAAAA
>JANMJN010000564.1:0-9062 GCA_031371355.1 Saprospiraceae bacterium | reverse complement strand
GAGCTTTATAACAACAGGTTTTTGTCCAAAGATAGGTATCTGCAGACTACTGCAAACAGCGAAAAGAGCGATAAAAAGTGTCTGTTTAACCATTTTCCAGTAACAAGTATTATGATTCAATATTATCTTTTTTATTGAGTAGAACGTTTTTTAATGGATAATATGATGAACTAAGGTCAAAATAGTTTGAATGTTAGAATTCACCCCCTCAGTATTTTCCCCAATTCTAACATTCAAACGCTTGTAATTTCTTAAATACGCTATGAAAATGCATTCAAACCCGTGATATCCATGCCCGTAATAAGCAAATGAATGTCATGTGTACCTTCATACGTCAAAACGGTTTCAAGGTTGAGCATGTGGCGCATAACAGGATATTCATTTGTGATACCCATGCCGCCATGTATCTGGCGTGCTTCACGAGCTATGACTAAAGCCATATTGACATTATTGCGTTTTGCCATACTTATTTGAGCAGGTGTCGCTTTGCCTTGATTGGCTAATGTGCCGAGTCGCCAAGCCAATAGTTGTGCTTTGGTGATTTCAGTTATCATTTCTGCCAATTTCTTTTGTGTCAATTGAAAACCACCTATGGGACGACCAAATTGTTCGCGTTCTTTTGAATAACGCAAAGCAGAATCATAACAATCCAAAGCTGCTCCAATCGCTCCCCAAGCGATGCCATAACGAGCTTTCGACAAACACATCAATGGTCCCTTCAAACCTCTGACATTGGGCAACACATTTTTCTTGGGCACGCGCACGTCTTGAAAAACCAATTCACCTGTAATGCTTGCTCTAAGTGACCATTTACCATGAATTTCAGGCGCCGTGAAGCCTTTCATGCCTTTTTCGACGATTAAACCGATGATTTCACCCATTTCGTTTTTCGCCCAAACAACGGCAATATCAGCAAGTGGTGAATTAGTAATCCACATTTTTGCACCGTTTAATATATATGAGTCGCCATCGTCAACGACATTTGTAATCATCCCATTCGGATTCGAGCCGTGGTCAGGTTCTGTCAAACCAAAACAACCAATGAACTCACCGCTTGCCAATTTTGGCAAATAATGGCGCTTTTGCTCCTCCGAACCAAATTTATAAATAGGATACATGACCAATGAGCCTTGTACCGAAGCCATCGAACGGATACCAGAGTCGCCGCGTTCCAACTCCTGCATGATGATACCATATGCGATTTCATCCATGCCGCCGCCGCCATATTCTGCAGGAATCGAAGGACCAAATGCCCCAATTTCTGCTAAACCTTTGAATAAATGAGTCGGACACACTGCCCGATTCGAATAATCCTCAATAATAGGGCTGACTTCTTGCTTGACCCATGCTTGCACGGCTTCGCGTGCGAGTAAATGCTCTTCGTTTAACAATTCATCTACACCATAATAATCGTGATGTTGATAGCGGTCTTCACGTTGTGATTTTTTGATTGTGCCGTTAGAAATTGACATTGTTTTATAATTTTAGTTGCAATAATACCCTGTAATATGGGCTGGTGATATTTGGTGATTGTTGTACCGAAGTACAAATTTTACTGCAAAGTTACACCTTAAACGATAATTTCGACAATCCTGTTTACTTTTGTCACATTCTAATGCTTATTTCATTAAAAAATACTGAGGGGTGTTGGATGAAAGGAAATTGGCTTTATTTTTTGAAAAAATAAACAGACGAGCCTAAAATTGCTCATGCTTTGAGCAAGACTTCAATTTTTTTATAATTCAAAAAACCCATCATCCATGCCAAAAGGACGCTCAATACGACGGCAATTGTCATATTAATATACCAAAAAGGCGAAAACGACCATTGTTTGGCTAAAAAACCAAGGGAAAAAACAGCTGCTGCAAATCCTAAAATGGAAAGACCCCAACGCAAATTACCCTTTTCACGCGTACTTGGAATCAATTTTTGAGATAAAAAAATCAAAGAAATCAGTACAAATGACTGTGTAAAAAAGGTAGAAAACGCTGAACCTAAGGCTTTAAAATGTGGTATAAAGATGATATTTAAAACAATATTTAAGACAAAAGCCACAATAAACGTCCAATTCATGCGCTGTACTGCCCCGGCTGCCCCGATGAGCGTACTGTAAATCAATGTTCCGCTAACGGCGACAAAACTGAACATCAGAACGCCTAAAACATCGCCTGAATAAGGTGTTGCTTCGTGGTAAAGCATCTGCATGATTTCGGCTCTGAAAAACCATACCGTTCCCGCACACGTCAAGGCGGCGACCATGATTATTTGAAAACTAAACCGCAACAAAGCTGTAACAGATTCGCCTATTTTAATCTGTCGTGAAAACATCGGCATCAACAAACCCGCAAAAAGCAACCCTAAGACATTGACCGCATCTAACAAACGATACGCAGAGGCATAAATCCCTGCTTGCCGTGCACCATCGGTCAATATTCTTTCAAGCATCACCATATCGGTTCGGGTGTAAATGGTCATCAAAAATATAGCAAGTGCATACGGCATAGCCCCCCTCAGTATAGACACTAAAAAAGGGCGATTGAAGCCTATCCTAAACCATTCAACACGTCGGTAACAGACGACGAATGCGCCTAAAATATTGATTATCAATGTAAAATTCTGTGCATGAACGAACCATTCTATCTGAAACGACGTACGAAACGGCTCAACAAACAGCAAGACAGGACATATAAACAGGAGTAATAAACGGTCAAACACACTAAAAAAACTGTTCAACTTATATAAACCAAGGCTGGCAATATTTGACCGTAAATAGATATTCAATGACAGTAAAATATTGTAAAAACCCAATGATATAATCATAGGATAATAGTGGGCATCGTACCTAAAAATGAAGGCAGCAATCATCAATACAATCAAATAAACTGTGCCTAAAATGATTTTTAGAGACAAAATACCCGATAAATAACGCGTCAATTGATGCCGATTTTGAGCGATTTCACGACTGTTAAAGTTTTGAATCCCAAAATCATTGACGATTTGTAGCAAAAAAGTAAAGCTGAAAAGAGCCGCATAAATGCCATAAACCTGTTCACCGACGCGGTTCTGAACCGTGCGGTCAATGCCAAAAATGTACAAAGGTTTGATAAGTAGATTGATAGCAATAAGAAAGACAATGTTCTTGAAAAATTCTTTATTCATGCGGCGTGAAAGTACAGCCTTACTTCAAATTAAGTATCATTTTAACATCTGAGCCTTCATAAACTGACAATTCAGCGTCAAAACCCGTTTCACGGAAGCCATAGGTGCGGAATAACTCGATTGAAGCCGTTAATTTGGAACTTGTAACAAGATAGACCTGACGCGCTCCTGCTTGACGGACTTTGTCAACAGCCGCATTCAGCAGTCGTTTGCCGATATTTTTGCCTCGATACTGAGGGGCTACCGCCATGTCTGCAATTTCAAAAAGTTTATTGTTTTCCTTCAAAATAGCACAAGTACCGATGATTTTATCATCTGCTTGTGCAAAAAGGATGAAACCGCCTTTATTTATGATGCTTGTTTCGGGGTCGTCGAGGTGGTCATCCATTTGCTTACCGAAGTAAGTCGTCATCCATTCTGCATTGAGTTGCGCAAAACTTTTGCGGTATTCAGGTGCATAATCAATGATATCAAAGGTAGTTAATGTAGCTTCCATAACGATGCAGGTGTGTTTGGTGAGAAATAAATTGTTTATAGTTGATTGTTGTATAAACGCAAATTTAAGGCTTTATCTACAATTCTTTACTATCAAGGCAGTAGATTTAATATTTAGTTCACGATTCAAGATCGTTTTTAGACATCTAAGAATTCAATATTTAATATACATTATTCACTATTCGATAGGCAATACACTATTTTTTTTCTCAAAACAGCGACCCCTCAGTATCAGACGTTTAAAATGCCTTAACTTCACGCGATTTTTTTTCAAGGTTTTAAATAATATTATGGGTTTTAATATAAAAAATAAGTGCCGTTCACTTGTCTTAAGTTCCTTTTTGATTAGAGGTATTCTCTTATATCTGACTTTTTTCTTTTTGCAAAGTTGTGCCAACATTGTTGCGCCAACAGGCGGGGCGAAAGATGCAATACCGCCGAAAGTTGTTGAACAAAAGTCAACGCCTAATTTTCAAACTAATTTCAAAAAACAACGCATTGAATTGACGTTTGATGAATGGATTAAACTCGAAGATGCTTTCAGTCAAGTCGTCGTTTCGCCGCCACTTGACGAACAGCCTCAGGTGACGCAGGACGGCAAAAAAGTCATTTTTGAGTTTGGAAAGAAAGAGGTTTTGCGTGAAAATGCCACTTATACCATCAATTTCGGCACAGCTGTCAAGGATTTGAGCGAAGGCAATGTGGCTAAGAACCTCCGCTTTGTTTTCTCAACAGGAGCGATTATTGACTCCTTGACGGTGCGCGGGCGAGTCGTTGACGCTCAAACAGGCTTGCCTACGGAGGGGGTTGTTTTGATGTTGTATGACAATTTTGCAGACTCTGTTGTGCGAAAAATCAAGCCTTTTTACTTTGGTAGAACGGATAAAAACGGTGAAGCCATCATTGATAATGTGCGCGAAGGCAAATTCAAAGTCTTTGCGTTGCTGGATAAAGATTTGAATTATTTGTTCAATCAAGACATTGAACGCATTGGTTTTCCAGATTCTTTGTTTCACATTACAGCCGATTTTACGGCTTCAAAAATGAAGGCAGACACGGCACTCATTGCTAAACAAGATTCGATAAATAAATCAGGTGTTAAAACACAAGCCATTGAAAATCAAACAGGTGTGATAAATATACGCTTGTTTGATCCGCCTAAAAAATGGCAATTATTGACCAAAGAAACAGATAAATATGGTGTCATAAAAATCAATGCGAATCAAGACCCAACGGCTGCAAAAGTAACTTTTGACAATGTTAATCAAAAAATAGACAAAAGTAACTTTTGACAATGTTAATCAAAAAATAGAAACGGAAGTAAGTCGGGATACGATACTTGCTTACTACGATTTGCCTTCAGGCGATGCTTCTTGGAATATTTATGTTAAAAATGATACTTTCCCCACCGATACAGTGCGGATCAGAACACGTGGACGAGTTGATTTTTTCAAGAAAAACAAAACATTGACACCCCTCAGTATTCAGTCCAATTATACCTTAAATCCGACCAAACAGTTTGATTTGGCTTTTTCAAATCCAATAGAAACCATTGATAGTCAAAAGGTTATGCTAACTGATTCCTCTCGAAAAAACATCCCCCTCAGTATTCGTTACGATTCGACGAGTAAAAGACGATTGGTTTTTGATGCGGCGTGGGTGGAAGGGATGCCTTATACTTTCACGATATTGCCACAAGCCTTGACGGATATTTTTGGTTTAAAAAACGATACCGTTGCGACGAAAATACAAGTTCAGAAAAAATCTGAATTGGGTACTATTATCGTGAAAGTCAAGGGTTTAGATACCTTGAAGCATTATGTTGTTCAAATTATCAATGGGTCTGATGGTGTTGAAGCGTCGTTTTTTATTGACAATAAAAAATCAGCCGAAAAGCGTTTCGAAATGATACCACCCGCAGAATATAAACTGAAAGTGATTGAAGATACAAACGTCAATCGCCGTTGGGACACAGGTAATTACGACACAAAAAGCCAACCCGAACGCATTTTTTGGAAAAAAATTGAAGGACTTCGCGCTGATTGGGAAGTTGAATCTGAATTAGATATAAGCCTTGAAAAATGAGTTTTTTTGACATCAACAACATCGCTTTTGAGCTACTCAACTACAAAATGAGTTGGCTTGAATTGGTCGCCACGATTTTCGGATTGCTTGCCGTTTGGTTGAGTGCTCGTGAGCATATTTCGAATTGGGGGATTGGCTTGGTCAATGTCGTTTGTTCGGGTGTGATTTTTTATAAATTGAGCCTGTATTCCGATTTCTTTTTGCAGATTTATTTTTTCATTACAGGCATTTATGGCTGGTGGTTGTGGTCAAGAAAAAAAGTTGAAACGAATGAGAAAGTGGTGGTAATCAATTGGTTACCTCGTAAACAGCAGATTTTCATGATTTTAGTTATCATCGTTTCAACCCTCGTAATTGGTTCGATGGTGACAAAACTGCACATTTGGTACCCCTCTCTATTCCCCACCGAAGCGGCGTTCCCTTACGCCGATACGCTTGTGATGACGATGAGTATTTTTGGCAATTTGTTATTGACGATGAAAAAAATAGAGTCGTGGGTGTTGTGGGTGTTGGTGGACATCATCGCCCCAATCCTCTACTTTCAAAAAGGCATTTTGTTGATTACGTTTGAGTATGTCGTTTTTCTGGGCTTGGCTTCGTTTGCGTTGGTTAATTGGTTGCGAATTTATAGAAAGAGGACGCAGGGCTAATCAAACCAAAATCCGCTTTCCCGCCCCATGCACCGCTTGCGCCATATCCAACACCAAATTTGGGTCTTTCTCCAAAGCATTACCCACAACAATAATATCTGCACCCGCGCGTGCATTCGATGCCGCCCGTTCAGGCGTCCGCATACCACCGCCGACGATGAGTGGAATATTGAGGTTTTGGCTCACAGCCGTAATCATCGCTTCGGGTACGGGGTTTTTCGCACCGCTTCCCGCATCTAAATAAATCGTTTTCAGACCCAACATTTCACCTGCAAGGGCTGTACAAACAGCAATATCCTCTTTATTACAAGGAATCGGGTGCGTACCACTGATATAAGAAGCCGTCGTCGGTGCGCCGCCATCAATGAGCATATAGCCTGTCGGCATGATTTCGAGACCAGACCGACGCAACATGGGCGCGGCGAGAACGTGTTGCCCAATCAGTAAATCGGCATTGCGCCCTGAAATCAAAGATAAAAACAGAATGGCATCGGCTTTTGAATTGATTTGTTGTGGACTGCCAGGAAAAAGAATGGCAGGAATAGACCCGATTTCTCGAATGGCATCGAGGCAATAGTCCATCATATCGTTGACGATGAGGCTGCCACCGACAAAAAAGTAGTCCACATCAGCGCGTACAGCGAGGTCGAGAACGCGCGCTACGTTGTTGAGTCGCATCTTATCAGGATCAATCAACACAGCCAGTTTTTTTAGTTCGTGTTGCTTTGTATCGTAGAAAGACTTATAAATTCGTTGTTGAGTCATTCAAGAAATTTGCCCAAAGATAAGGCAGATTCAGATTTTTGTTGTTTGAGAAGCATTTTTTCGGTTTTGAATGGGTGATTTTTTTAAATATTTAATAAATGAGCCAAAGACATCAAAAAAAAGAGGTTTTTGAACCCTCCTTTTTCTATCTAATTTGAGAAAATTGGCTAAAAATTTATTCATCAGCATATCAATAATCGAAAAATGTGGTTTGTTCGCCGTGCAAAATTGAGAAATATTTTCATAAGGCTTGGTTTCTTCGTTGGAAATTTCACAAAATAATAAAAAAACAAATCAATAAAATTATGAAATTTAAGTTAAATTAGTCAAATATTTATGAATATTGTAAACATTCATAGAATGTGTTACAAAATTACTAAAATATTTGGCAATTCATTGACAATGCATTTATCTTTGCACCATCGAAATTGAGAAAGCTCAATGAGAGAATCAAAAAATAAAGTGTAATATTGTGAGGTGACGAAACAGGCAGACGTGCCCCCTTGTCTCGGGGGTGGGGAAGACGGGATAAAATTTGAGCAATCAAAACTAACCGCCTCTTGTAGGTTCGAGTCCTACCCTTACAGCAGATTGGGTATTCGTTAATTGGTTATTCGAATGCTCGTTATTCGAATACTCGTTATTGGTTATTTCGTATGCTACTTAACAACCAATACATTATCAACGCATATACCGATACCGAGTATTCGAATAACCAATTAACGAATACCCAAATTGTGAGGTGATGAAATTGGCAGCCATGCCCTCTTGTCTCGAGGGTGGGGAGCACGGGATAAACGAAGAGTAATTGGGGTTGACCACCAGCGCGCGCACTCTGTTCTTCGGCTAACCGCCTCGTGGAGGTTCGAGTCCTTCCCTTACAGCAAAAATCATTCTTCGGAATGAGAAAGATACACATTTAAAGTTTTTTCATGTGATTGGTTTGATGAAGTTTTAACCTGCGAAGTAACTAAACTTGCTTCGCGGGTTTTTTATTCAGGGCAAAAGCCTTCAAAAAGTTTTGACTTTTTGAAGGCTTTTTTTC
The DNA here is from genome assembly GCA_031371355.1 of Saprospiraceae bacterium. Classification (GTDB taxonomy): domain Bacteria; phylum Bacteroidota; class Bacteroidia; order Chitinophagales; family Saprospiraceae; genus JAAFJT01. The sequence goes on along the minus strand of JANMJN010000564.1, from coordinate 863 downwards.
ATGGTTTATTTTCCTACTTTTGCGTCAGTTATTGGGGATTGGTTATTAGTTATTGGTTATTCGTAAATTGATTTGACTAATACCCAATCCCCAATAACTAAAACGAGCAACTAATTTTTATCAAATATAAAATAATATGGCTACTACAACTGAATTACAAGGCATTGCCTCACAAGTGCGTCGGGATATCGTGCGCATGGTTTATAACTGTCAATCAGGGCATCCCGGCGGCTCTTTAGGTTGTGCGGATTACCTAACAGCTCTTTACTTTTCGGTGATGAAGCGCAAGAAGCGTTTTTATATGGAAGGTAAAGATGAAGACCTGTTTTTCCTGTCAAATGGACATATCTCACCTGTTTTTTATAGCGTTTTGTCGCGGGCAGGTTATTTTCCAGCTGCTGAAATGTCAACTTTCCGCCAATTGAACAGCCGCTTGCAAGGGCATCCGACAACCCACGAAGGACTGCCAGGCGTGCGTATTGCTTCAGGTTCTTTGGGACAAGGTTTGTCTGTTGCATGTGGTGTCGCATTGGCAAAAAAGATGGACGGCGACTCAAATTTCGTTTGGGCACTGACGGGTGATGGTGAATTGGAAGAAGGGCAAAACTGGGAAGCGTTGATGTTTGCACCACACTATAAGCTCGATAACCTCATTGTAACGGTTGACTGGAATGGACAACAAATTGACGGACCAACAGATAAAGTTATGTCGCTCGGCGATTTGCCTGCAAAGCTCAAAGCATTCGGCTGGGATGTGTTGACTTTGGAAGAAGGCAATAATATAGAAGCAGTTGTTACTATGTTGCGCAAAGCAAAACGCCGTTCTGGAAAGGGTAAACCAGTTGTGATTTTGATGAAAACAC